>JAUMVS010000032.1:0-7331 GCA_030530045.1 Phoenicibacter congonensis | reverse complement strand
CGAGCATTGGTGACACAAATCGCCGCAGTGCTCGATCAAGTGCAGAATTCGTTTAGTTCCGCGAAGAAAGCAGTGAGCTCGACGAAGAGCAGCCTTGAAATTTTCGACAAGGAACTCTCGAACGTGCAAACCGACATCAGCTCGTTCTCGCTGAGCACGATGCTCAAGAAAATCATTGCCGATAACGGCCTCGACGCAACTGCAATTGGCGAATTCATCAGCTCGCCAACAATCGTTCAGCAGAAGAGCATCTATGAACTGAACGCCTACGGCTCGGCGATGGCACCGCTGTTTATGAATCTCACATTCTGGATTGGCGGCTTTATGCTGCTCGTCATTTTAAAGCTGGAAGTCGACGATGAGGGGGTTGAGAACCTCACGATTCCACAACGCTACATCTCGCGTTGGCTTTTGATGTGCGTTTTTGCGGTTATGCAGGCTGTTATTTGTGATATCGGCGTTCTTGCGCTCGGCGTGCAGACAGTGAACTTGCCGGCACTCATTCTCATCAGCTGCCTTGCGTCCATTGCCTACTTGAGCCTCATGTTCATGCTTTCGGCGACTTTACAACACGTCGGCAAGGGCCTTTGCGTTTTGCTTGCATTCTTACAAATTCCAGGCGCTACCGGCCTTTATCCAGTGGAGATGACGACGCCATTTTTCCAAAGCGTTTACCCTGCGTTCCCGTTTACCTACGGCATCAATGGCATGCGCGAGACGATTTGCGGCTTTTATGGCAACACCTACGCTTTGAGTTGCGCGGTGCTAATTGGAATCATGGTCGTGAGCGTTCTCATTGGCGTTTATTTGCGCCCCTACCTCACGAATTTCAACAAGCTGTTCGCTAAAGAAATTCAAGAAGGCGGCCTGTTCGTTGGCGAGGAAATCGAAATCCCAACTCAGCGCTTCCGCCTAACGCAGCTCATTGGCTATCTTTCGAACCGTGACGAATATCGCCAAGGTCTCATGAATCGTGCGAACAAATTTGTGCGCCGCTATGCTTCGTTTAAGCGTTACGCAACTGCATTTGGCGTTATTGCATCGATTGCAATCGCTGTTCTTTTCTCAAGAATGCCGATGGAATGGAAGCCAACGCTGCTCACAATTTGGCTTTCCACGCTGTTTATTCTCGTGATTGTTGTTGTTGGCGTTGAGCATGCCTACGACTCAATTGAGCGCCAGCTGAATCTTGACGAGATGAGCGACGACGAAATTCGCGGGCTCGTTGGGCAGCGCAATAAAGTTGGCAGAACAACGTCAGAAATTTTCTCGCGCCAGCATTCTGGCCGCGGACACACGCTCTTTAAAGATTTGCATAAGAAACGCGAGGAAGAGCTTGCTGCCCAGCGACTTCTTGAGAAAGGCGCGAACGGCGAATCGAATAAACATTGGACGCCTTGGGGGCATCACGACGAAAAGCACGACGACGATCAAAATGAGGAATAGGTTTCACTAGCGCATGAGCAACATTTGGAAAATATTCAAACTTGACCTTCACGCCCTTCGGCAAAACGTCGTCAGTGTCATTTTGGCTGTCGGCCTTGTGATTATGCCATCGATGTTCGTTTGGTATAACGTGCTCGCTTGCTGGGATGTTTTTGGAAACACCGGCAATTTGAAGGTCGCTGTCGCGAACACCGATTCTGGTTACAAGAGTGAGCTTTTGCCGATGAGCGTAAACATTGGCAATGAGGTCATCAACGCACTTCGTGGAAACGACCAGATGAACTGGGTCTTTACTGATGAAGAGGACGCGATTGATGGCGCAGCTAGCGGACGTTATTACGCGGCGCTTGTAATTCCTGAGACTTTCAGCCAGGAAATGCTCACTTTCTACACAAGCGGAGCCGAGCGCGCGCCAATCATTTATTACTCAAACGAGAAGAAAAGTGCGATTGCGCCGAAGGTCACCGACCAGGGCGCCGACCAAATTTCCTACCAGGTCAACAAGGTGTTTGCAAGCACTTTGAGCGAAGTTATTCTTAACACGCTGAATTCCGCAATCAATTTGACCGATGACGACACAACTTCCGACAACGTCACGAAGCTGATTGACAGAATTAATGACGCTTCGCAGAAGATGAAGCAGCATGCAACTTTGCTGTCAAGTTATCTCGACATGGTGAGTGCAACCCAAAGCCTCATCACAAGTTCGCAAACTTTGCTGTCGCAAACCGAGAGCTCGATTAACGAGCTTTACGCCGATGGCGACGGAACGGGCGAGACTGTCGACAATTTAGCGGCTGCGCTTGAGGCGACGACAGAGTCGCTAATTAACTCGATTGACTTGAGCATTTCAAATTATCAAAAGACGGCCGACTCAATCGATGAGGCTTTTGCCGGCGGAAACACGACCTCGCAGGACGCAGCCAGCTCTTTGACCGCGAAAGCGCAAAGGATGGACGAACTCGCCGATTCCTACGACACGGTCATTGCGTCGCTTGAGGCTCTCGAGAAAAAGGTTCCAACTGAATACCAAACTGCATTCGAGCAGTTCATTTTGGTGCTGAAGGGAAGCGTTGAACTGCAACGCACGGCCGCCGATTCACTCCGTGCATCTGCCGATGATGTCACAAGCGCAAATGCGGACGTCCAGGCAAGACACCAAGAGATAAAAGCGCAGGTAGAAGACGCAATTGCATCACTCAAAAACGTAGAGACGACCTACACTTCCGATTTGAAGCCTCAGCTCGACCAAGTTTCTGCTGAAGTTGCAGAAGTGGCCTCACAGCTTTCTTCAAATTATCAAAAGCTAACAAGCATTGAGGGCGACCTATCGAGCTCGATGACGAATGCCGATTCGAAACTTGCGGGTGCCAGAACCGCAGTTGAGGGCGCAATTTCTGAACTCAACACAGCTGGCGACAAGCTCAGCTCAATTCACGACAAACTCCAAGATGCAATGAATTCTGGTGGCATCGAGCAGGTCAAAGAAGTTCTTGGCAACAATCCAAGCCTTTTGGCAGAAAACTTGTCGGCTCCAATTTCAATCGAGCGCATTGCAGAATTCCCAGTTTCGACTTTTGGAACATCAATGTCACCGCTCTACGCAACGCTTGGTCTTTGGGTTGGCTCGCTGCTTTCCGTAGTTTTAATCAAAGTCACTCCATCGGAAAAAACGCTTAGCGCCTGCAAGCGCAAGCCACACATGCACGAAATTTTCCTTGGCCGCTTCGGCGTATTCGCTGTCATTTCCACATTGCAGTCACTCGTCATGTCGCTTGGCAACTTGATTTTCCTCGGCGTCCAATCGACCGACCCAGCGCTCTATGTGCTTTGTTTCTGGGTTTCGGGGCTTGTGTTCCAGTTCATTATGTACACACTCGTTGCTTCATTTGGCAACGTCGGTAAAGCGATTGGCGTCCTGCTGCTCATCATTCAAGTCACAAGCTCGGGCGGCTCATTCCCACTTCAGCTTTTGCCTGAATATGCAACAATCCTCAATCCATTCCTGCCGGCGACCTACGTCATCAACTCGATGCGTGCCGCAATTTCTGGCCTTTACCAGGGCGATTACTGGATTTACCTCGGCAAGCTGCTCTTGTTCTTAATTCCAATGGCCATCATCGGCCTTGTGCTTCGCCGCCCATTCGTCAAACTAAACGAGAACTTCGTCGCACGCGTCGAAAAATCAAAAATCATTTAGCTCTTTCGGTTTTCACCGCATGGCATCCGCGACCCGTGCTGGACCATGAATAACGCCCCGACGAATTGCTCCTTATGCTGCGCAAATGCGCCACTTCGCAAGTGTGCGTGGATGGCGATAGACTGAGCATTTGCATCGCCGAAATCCTTTGTTGCCAGAAGATTAAAGTTCCCGATATCCTTAATTAAGGTGCTTAAGCAACGCAACCACCTCGCCAAGTAGGGTAAACTTTAAATTCATTTGATGGGTTAATAGGCCGACGTTATTTCTTTAAAACTTAGTTTTTCGTTTGAAATCGACTTTGGGTTTTTACTAAAGGGTTCGCTATGAATAAATTGAACTTCACTTGCAGAATTGTATTTTCAACCGTGGTCCTCGCTGTCATGGCAGTGCTGGTCACGTTTATTTCAACAAATGTCGCGATGGCAGCCGAGGTCAGCGACGACTGCTGCGTTGTGGTTTCACAGCTCCAAGCTGTGGGAATTCCTGCATCTTCTGTTTCTGCTCTTCCAGAAACAGGTGATGCAATCATGCTTTTGGTTCTTGGGCTTTTGATTTTGATGGGCGGCGCACTTTACCTCATTCATTTGAGCAGAAGGTCTTCTAGCTCGTCAAACTTGGGAGCTCACGCAGCTCATGGCTCAAACTCTGCAAAAAGCGACACAAAATCTCTTCACAGAAAAATGATTATCGTTGGTGTGATTGTCGTTGTCATGGCAGGCATTTGCTTCGGCCTTTTCGCGCAGCGCGTCACAGCAATCGCAGAAGAGCCAGCACCTCAAACAGTCTCTGTCGAAACAGCTTCTTTTAACGCTTAAAAGCAACACGCGCCTTTACGTAGTTTTTAGGAGACACCGTCTCCCGGCGATTTCCGCTGTTGTCTTTCTTTTATTGCACCGTTGCGAGAAAAGAGAAACCTCAGAATCTTCCTTTAGAGTTTTCGTCACAAGCGTGCTTCAGCGCGCAATTCTAGACTCTTCGTTTTATGCAATTTTTCAGGATTTAAAAGTTAGAAAAAATGGCGGAGGAGTAGGGATTCGAACCCTAGATGGGCTTGTGGCCCATACTCACTTAGCAGGCGAGCACCTTCGGCCTCTCGGTCACTCCTCCGCAACAGAAATATATTGTAGCCGATGAACTTGGATTTTTGCGCTACGACTTTTTGCGACCAATCAATTTGCTAAAGTCGAAGCGTTTCCACTGGTAGCCAGGGCGATTCTTGAGGAAAACGCGCTTGCAAATGTAGGCAATTAATGCGACCACGGCGCAAATTCCCACCGCGCAAGCCGAAAGCTCTATCATCGCGGCGTGCTTGTCAGCCACGGCGTAAAGCGTCACAATAACGCAGAAAATGCCAATCACAATGTTGCTGTTGAGCACGATTTTGATGAGCACTTCTTTTGCAATCGCGTTGCTGCGCCTGTTTGAAAGCGCTTTGTAGGCAAAAAACGCAATGACCGCTATCAAAATCTCCAGCGGCATCAGTCGAATCAGCAATATGAATAATCTAGCCATGCTGTTATTTTACGTGAACACCGCCCGCCCGCCCGCGCTCCGTTAGAAGTTACATCGCCCCGACGAGGGCCCGGCTTCCAATTGGTCTGCGGCGCTTGAAATCCAAACCTTGCATTGCGTGCGTGAGCTTTTCTAACGTTTTTTCGATCAACGTCTACTCCTGCTCTGCGAGCTTCCTTTTGCGAAGAGGGCCCCGTCGGCAGAGGCAGCCTCCCACTCATGTGGTAATCTTGCTCGTGCTTTCCGCGCCTTTTTCTCGCTCCTTTATAATGTTGCAAGAACAGAGTGCCAGCAAGCAGGAGCAATTAGCTCACGATTCATAAAACTTTCCCCTTTCGCACAACAAAAAGGCGGTGACCAAATTGGCAGAAGAGCAAATTAAAACAGAAGACAAAACAGAAGAAACAGCGGAAACAGAAAAACAGAACAGCACCGAAAAAGCCAAAGGTTTGATGTCGGAATTTCAAACGTTCCTTGGCGACTCGAGCGTTTTTGACATGGCAATTGGTGTCATCATCGGCACCGCGCTCTCAAAAATCGTCTCGTCGCTGGTAAACGACATCTTCATGCCTCTCATCGGCATCGTCATTGGCGGCGTTGATTTCACGTCGCTCACGTTCCAGGTCCATGGCGCCACGGTCAATTACGGCACTTTCATCTCAAACGTAGTCGACTTCCTGATCATCGCAGTGTGCCTTTTTGGCTGCACCAAGGCTGTTTTGACTTTCAAGCACAAGCTAAACCCTGAAGTTGACGCAACCTACAAAAAAGAAACCGCGGAAAACATTCTGCTCCTGCGCGAAATTCGCGACGAGCTGCAAATTCAAAATGGCAAAAAGATTGCCGATGCTAAAAATCTTGAGAGTGCCGCGGCTCAAACATCTGGCATGGCAGAAGAAATCGCTAAAACTGCCAAAACTCTCGCAGCTAAAGGCGTCACTTCTTAAGACTTAACGCGCACACGCGACCAATTTACTATGAACGAAGCAACTCGACAAAAATGCATCTCTCTCACTTCTAATTTTTATGCAGAAGTGGCTGGCAGTTTTTCTAGCACCCGTCAATCTGCTTGGAACGGCTGGCAAAAAATTATCGAGGCCGTCGAACTTCCGGACGAATTCAGTGTGCTTGACCTTGCATGCGGAAACTTGCGCTTTGAAGAATTCTTAGCTTCCACATTTAATGTTGCCAGCGACACTCAGCAAGTAAATACTGCAAGTGAAACCATAAATCAAGGCACCAAGACAATCACTCGCGCTCTTTGCGTCGACAATTGCGAAGACCTTTTGCCTTCTGATGTGCCCGACTTCGTAGACTTTTGGACAGCGAACATCATCACCAACGAGGCGTGCACTGCTGCCACGTCTGAAATAGGCGGCTATGCCGCTACTTCGGGCGGCGTCTTGTGCGCGACACCTTGCGCCTTAGCCTACTCACCTGAGCAGGCGTCCAAATTAACGGCTCCAACCTTTTCAACTGCCGAAACAGAGGGTTCGCTAGGATTCAAAACTAAAGCAAGTTCCACCCTCGGGGCGCAGGAACTGGACGCTGTTCCACTGGTGCTTCCAGCTGATAGCTTTGATCTCTCAGTTTGCTTCGGCTTTTTTCATCACGTCCCTGGTTTCGACGAGCGCGTGGCGCTTCTTAAAAAAATGCTTGGCGCTACAAAACAGGGCGGCTACGTTGCAATCGCGCTTTGGCAGTTTATGAAAAGCGAGCGAATTGCGGCTAACGCTCAAGTCGCAACCAAAAACGCTATCGAGAAGTTCAATCTTGAACTCGAGGAAAATGATTATTTCCTAAACTGGCAGGATAGAACCGATGTTTTTCGCTACTGCCACAATTTCGATGAGGGAGAAATCGCTCGTCTTGCGGCTTCCGTTTCGGGTGTTTCTGAGCTCGTCTCATCATTTAACGAGGACGGCAAAAACCACAACCTCAATAAATATCTACTATTTAAAAAGAGATAACCAATCATCAAAGGACACAAAATGTTCGAACTCACGACAGATGCATATTTTGACTCGGCGCATTTTCTGGCCGACTATTACGGCAAATGCGAAAACCTGCACGGTCATCGCTGGAAAGTGACCGTCGGCATCGCTGGCGACCTTGGCAGTGAAGGCACCGAGCGCGACATGGTTTGCGACTTCGGCGCTTTTAAAAAGCT
>JAUMVS010000031.1 GCA_030530045.1 Phoenicibacter congonensis | reverse complement strand
TTCACTGTTCATTCACTTTCGCTTCATATAAATGCGTGCACCTGAGTGACATTTTTCTTCACTGTTCAAATTAACCTTAGGGCTTGGGGATGTTTTCCTCTGCAAGAAGCCTGCGGTTTAAGGAGAAAAATGGGCAGATTTATACGACATAATTCAAAAACTATGTTTCAAAATGTGGGGCAGAAAGGGCATAACGACCAGGTCATTTTCTGCGACGACGAGGATCGCTGTAAGTATTTGCATTGCCTTCGTCATGCATGCGAGAAGTACGATGTTGTGCTCATCGCTTATGTGCTCATGTCGAATCACGTGCACCTGATTTTGCATGGGGAAATCTCGCAGTTTGACCTTGTGTTTAAGTCGCTCGGCTCGACCTACGTGCGTTGGTTCAATCGGAAGTACGGCAGCTCGGGCACTCTTTGGAATTCGCGTTTTTATTCGAAGCCAATCAACAGTCGCGAACAGCTGCTCCGAACGGCGGTTTATGTGTTCAACAATCCTGTTAGTGCTGGAATTGTTGATGATCCAAATGACTATGAGTGGTCGAATTTCCGGCACTTGACCTCGGCAAACTCTGCAAGTGAGGCCTTTGCGTTGCTGGACGAGGCGATTGGGGTAGCGCATCTAAAGGATTGTACTGAGCAGGTTGCTCGTGAAAAGAGAGCTGCCGATTTCGTGAAGGAGGAGGTAATCCCCAAAAACCCTTTGTCCGATTTTAAGTGCATTGAAATTGTGAAGCAGTTTGTGTGCAAGCATCACATGAGAAAAATCCCATCAGCATCAAAGTTAAAAGTGGCTAAGCTCGTGAAGAAATTACTTTCTATCGGCTCAAACGTTAATCAAATCTCGCGCGTGACTGGCCTCAGTCGCTATCGAGTTCAAATTCTGGCAATGTAGCTTTAGGCTTTTGTATTTTTGAATTTTAGGCTTTTGCTTTTCTTTCATTTCCACTGGTGACAGAGATGAATTTCGAAATGTACCAAAAACCTGTTTTATTCCTAACTGGTGACAGAAATAATCTCCGAAAAGCGTCAGATTCCTTTTCTGCTTTTCATTGGTGTCAGAGATAAATGCCGAAATGAGCCAAAATCTTGTTCTATTTTGCAATGGTGTTAGAGATAAGTGCCGAAATGAGCCAAAATCTTGTTCTGTTTTGCAATGGTGTCAGAGATAAGTGCTGAAGAGCCCCATTCTTGATAGCTTCCTGCTGTGCTTCGATTTTCATTGGTGTCAGAGATAAGTGATGAAAAGCCCCAAAGTCCTATTATTAGGACTGAACTATCAAATAAAAGTGTCTATTCGTAGCAAATTTTCACAGCTACAGCGTTATAATTATTGTTTGCGTGGATACTTTTTCCGGAAATGAAGTATTTTGAAAGAGTTTTGAGAAAAGAATTTTTCTAGGAGGAATTTTAGTTTATTTAAATGGATTTTAATTGTCATTAATCCATATTTCTGTTTTACTAAGCAATTGTTTAGCGATTAATTAAATTGTTTTCTTTAGGTTATTTCTGAACGTAATGCCTGCGTAGTATAAGTTTTTTGCAGTGCATCTTACGCGCAATGCGGTAGTGGCGAGCCTTGAGTTCCGCAAACTAATTGGCTCGGCTGATTGCTTCTGGGTTGTATCCGCCAAATAATTAAACATTTTTGATTAAGGGGTGGTTGCGATGAACGAAGACGTGCGCAATCTTAATAACAACCAGTCAGGCGATGCGACTGGCGATTCTGCTAAGTGGGACGTGAGCCGTTCGGAAATGATTGATAGGCAGTTAAAGGAACAGGTTCTCGGAATTCGTTCCTTGAGGAAGACCGAACGTGGGAAGAATTCAGTCCCGAGCGGGTCAAATGCTTCTTCTCTCGAAAGCGACTCCCAAAAATCAATTTCTAACATTTGCGATTCAAGCAAGTCAAAATCATCACACGACAACCAAAATGCAGATCAAATTAAGGCGGGTGGTTCTGTGTCAACATCAAAGCAAAAACACAACATGTTGGGCACTTCACAAAGCAAGTGGACTCCTGGTAGTGCCCCAAAGAAAACTTGCAAATCGAGTTCGGCCTCAGCTAGTGGTTCTGGGTCTTCTAAGAATCAGTCGTCAGCTAGCGCAAAAGTAGCTCAAGCTCGTGCAAAAAGCAGAGACGCAGTTGCCAACGCGCCACTTTGGCAAAAATCGGTGTGTTGCTTGCTTGCATTTGTATTGTGTTTTCAAATGTTCTTTACTAATGGTGTAACAACCGCCATTGCTGAATCTACTGCACAAGATTCGCAGATTTCAGCAGTTCAATCTGATAAAAATACTGGTGAATCAGTCGCGCAGGAAGAAAATTCTGCGCCTTCTACCGGGGAAAATTCTTCGTCGTCAGTTATCTCTGACACCAGTGAAAATGGCTCTACAGTTATCTCTGACACCAGTGAAAATGGTGGCAACAACGAGGCTGCTGAGAGCAATAGTTCGGAAGTTATCTCTGACACCAGTGAAAAAGAGGGCAAAAATGAAGCTGTTGCGAAGGATTGGACCGATGTAAAAGACAACTTGACGCTCAAAACAGACGGTCTAGATTTTGAAGAATCCCTAGCTAAACAGGCAGAAAAGATTGCTTCGCAACTTATCTCTGACACCAGTGAAAATGGTGCTGCAGTTATCTCTGACACCAGTGCCGCTACCGGCACCAGTTCTGCTGCAAGTGCTGCCACCGGCACGCAAGCCAGCAGCATCGACGAGGTCGTGCTGCCATCAACGCTGAATGCGAGCCTGAACATTCGTGCAACGTTGAATGCGGCTGCGGGGCAGGGTCGTGACGGTGATGACACCCACAAGACCATTGTGGACGGAGATAATTTCACAATCACGCTGCCTGGCAAGATTACTGCTGACTTCAGCTCTTTGAAGCTCAAAAACGAAGATGGCAAGGTCAAAGCTAGTGTTTATGCAGTTAACAAGGAAACAAACAAAGCTTCCGAAACTGTAATTGGCACTGCTGAAATTTCAGAAAACAGCATCAAGATTGTTCTCAATGAGCAAGCTGCAGGTGCTGAGTCGGTTGACGCAATTATCGACCTTGACGTGCTTGTTTCTTCTGAGCTTGTGCAAGCACAAGAGTCCACAATCGACTGGACAATGCAAAAAGACACCGAGGCTGCAAAGCTCACAATTCCTTCTAAAGAAACAATTGCCAATGCGCTTGGCCTTCTCGTGGCGGAAAATGGGGACGGTGATGCTGCAAACATCGCAACACTTTCTGACGACACAGAGGTGTCTTCCCATGTAGGCGACAAGAAAAAGGTCCAAAGCGGCACAACTAAGGCACAAGATTTCACAACACATTGGGCTGACAACAACAACTCTGGCCGTCCATCAATTGACTCGATGGTGGCAAATCAGGAGTACCGCCTTTACTATTCACTTGACGGTGGAGTCACAAAAAAGACGCTCACAACCGATGGTGTTACCCTCACTGACGAGGCAAAAGCTGATCTTGGCATTTCATCTCTGACACCAGTGTCGGGAAGCTTGGTGAAGGTCGAGAAGACCAAGACCAACGAGTTCACAATTTCCTCGGCAGTCTCGCTTCCTCAAACAATCATCACCAAAGAGCTGAAGCGAATTGACGAAGACGAAGAGACCGGAGAGAAGACCGAGGTTTGGGAAGACATTGACACCCAAACTGTCAGCTACTACATCAGACACGATTACGCTGGCACAACGGAAATTCAATATGATGACCAAGGTTCCCCTGTAAACTCACAGTTCGTCTATGATGGCTCCTACCTCATCGACACTAAAGCAACTCTTAAATCGGAAGATCGTGGCCAGAAATATGTCGTTCCTTTCAAAGAGGAAACAATTTCTCTGCTTTCCGAAGAGTCCATTAACGTAAAGTACAACTTTGGCGACGGAATATCAGATGACTGGACATTCCTCGACTTCTTCTTCGAAAATCCAGATGCACAATTCCTCAATGTCCAGATTGGTAATGAGACATTCACTATCACGGGCGATCAGCTCGAGGCTTTATATGAGGGCGGTTATGTAACAGGCCGCTGGACAGATGATGGCGACCATCACAAGACTGCAATCTTAACTATTAGGCACCCACAGTATTACCCAGACGGCACTCCAATTACCTACAGCTATCAGCAGCAGTCGGTTAACCAGGACACCGATTCTGAGTACAACGACGAGTGGCAAATCATCTACGACAACACTCAAGGCACAAACCACGGCTCTGATGCATCTGCAGTTTATAATGGCGGAACAATTACATTTACTCATTACGGCACCACTAAATATAGCGCCACCAAGAAATGGCTCGACGACGATGCTTCGGCTCGCCCTGCCACGACCTATTCTCTCTGGCGTTTTGTAGACAACGGAACTGGTGACTATGGCGCAGCTTCTCAGGTAAAAGCTGGTGACTCGAGCGGATTTATCGAGTTCACGATTAGCGCGGAAGACAACCAAAAAGCAGGCTCTAACGACATTAATCTTGGCGACTATCTCGACAAGCAGCTCAAGGCTACAAACACAATGCTTGCGAAATATGACCAGGACGGCTATCCATATGTCTACATGCTTCGCGAAGATGCGCCTTCAGGTTACGAACGTTTGTTCGGAACTACGGTTAACACCGACCCAACCTCTCCTGACTACGGCAAGATTGTAAAAGGCACCGACACTAAGCCTAACTATTACAAGACAAAGACGAGCGATGGCACCGAAACTGCTGGCATCGCTAAAGATCCACGTCCTAGCGGCGATTTGAGTGTTTACAACAACGGCACTTTGATTAACCGCCACAAATCCTCAACTTCTGTTCAGGCTACAAAGACTTGGGTTATCGGAAGCTTCCAGGATCAGCTCAACAATGTGTCGGCTGTTTTCAAGCTTCAACGCATTTCAAAGGAGAACGCAAAACAAAATGAGGACGGCAGCTGGTCTCCAAAGGAAGGCTTTAGCTGGGCAGATGTCAATGACCAAACTGTCGAATTGACTGACTGGAATGCTGAGACACTCACTAAGACGTTGAGTGCTTCCGCTGCTAAATATGATGCAGAAGGTAAGGAATTTGTTTATCGTTGGGTTGAGACTGACGTTAAACAAGATGGGCAATCGACTGTAATTTCTAGTGACGATGGAGTAACGAGTTTCTACCTTTATGTAAATGACGCCGATGGCTCAAAACAACAACTTCTCTTTGATGTTGATAGTAGCTACAACGCTCAAACTGGCGCTCTGACAATCGTCAATAAATATCGCAACGAGACAGAGGCTAATGTTCATAAATATTGGGCAACGACCGAAGTTGTCGACGGTCAAACTGTTATTAAGACCGATGATGCTGGCAACACAATTTGGAATCAAGATGAAAAGCCTAACGGGCAGAGCCAAAGCGTCACAGTAACTCTTGTCCAAACTGGCTCAGAAGGAAGAGTCGCATTTGGTCCATTTACTCTTGATGGCACTCCTGATACTCAAGCCACTGAAATTCAAGGTCTAGATGGTGCGACCTACCAAGAGAAAACTTCTTGGAACATGATTTTCGAGAATCTGCCGATGTATGACGAGAATGGTTCGAAATACACATACATGGCATTTGAGGGCAACGTTGCTGGCTACATGTCGCAGCGCACCTACACTGTAAGCAAAGACGGCGAACTGAACGTTACCGACATCTACAACACGCCTGGTCCTGGTGATGAGTGGTCTGACATTCGCGTGGCCAAGAGCTGGACCGATGGCGGCAACACTTCATCAAGAACACCTGTCAAGGTCGGCATTTACGCTGGTCGCGACATGGACAACGCTAAATATCGCGAGTGGGTCGACGGCGGCAAGCAAGGCGACATGCCAGCTGGTGCCGTTCATTACGACAAAGGCGACCTCATTGCGACCACAACTCTCACCGAAGCGGAAGGTTGGTATTGGGAAGGCGGCGTCGCGATTAGCGGTGTTGTGCAGGAAAACGGTGATGTCTACATTCGCGAGCTTTCAAATGACGCAACAGGTGAGAATAAAGCAACTGTAATTACGAAAGAGGATGCCGAGAAAGATGCAGCTGGCACCTACTTCGAGATGCTTCGCAACTGGAGCGACAACAGCAAAAATGAATACAACGAGCGCATGTTTACAGGTGAAACCGATGTAAACGAGGCGTTCTGCTATCAGGTAAATTACGGCTATGACGAAACACTCAAAGCACTTGAAGTTGATAACCAGCGCCTTGGCCAAGTTTGGATTCAGCTCAGCAAGGAGTGGAACGACGAAGGTCACGTTGACAAACGTCCTGACTGCCGTTTCAAAATCACTTGCAACGACGACAGCATCACGTTCTTTGATAAAGACGGCGTGATTTATGCAAAGGTCAGCGATAACATTGAATTTAAGATCTGCAAGAATTACAAGGAAGGCGAGGAAGTTGAAGCGCTGACGACAAGCGAAGCAACCATTACCGATGACGGTCATGCTCTTCTGCGCAACATTGACACAAGCGATAACGCCGAGGTTATGTATGTTGGTGCGCTTCCTAAATACAATGCTTCTGGCTTTGTGATTGACTACACGGTTTCTGAGGAAATCACAACTCAGGGCACTGAATATTCTGGCGGTCGAACCTACTTCAGTGAGAATTATGACTCACCATGGCACTTCACCGACAACCTGATTTATGAGTACACTAACTCTCGTACCGGCACTAAAGACGTTGCATTTAACACTCGCTGGTACGACACCTATGTTGAGGAAGATTTGAACCAGCGTCCTGACGTCTACGTCACTTTGTACAAGAGCGTCTATCAATACGACAGCCAGGGGGACCTGATTTACAACGACGATGGAACACCAGCGTGCACCTACGAAGTTGTGACAGGCCATGAGAATCACCGCTGGTCAACGCTTGTTGATGGCGGCTTGAGCGGAAAGTACAACGAGCGCGCGGTCATTAAGAACCTGCCGAAGTATGACTCACGAGGCAAGGAAATTGTCTACTACGCAACTGTTAAGTCGAACACTTCTAGTGATGCGTTTACTAACTTGCATTACCAAGATCAGTGGTACACAACCACAATGATTGACAAGACAGGCAAAGAGGCTGGTAACCAGATTTGGGATGACCATAATGCGGCTGACCCTGAAATCACCAAGTCAACTGATGAAGCAAAGGTGAGCGATAGCATCACTGCTCTTCGTGAGGATGGCACGTTCAATTTCGAAATTGCAGCCCTAATTCAGGTTCAGGGCTACAAGATTTGGAAGAATGTTCCAGGCATTTACGAGACCGACGACTTGCCAAAGATTTCGATTTACCTGCAGCGTCGTGTTGCAAATTCTGACACTGCATGGCAGATGCCTCACTTCAGTGCAGCCGACAACGAGCAGGGCTACACAATCGATGACATGGTCGGGGCTGAGGGAAGTGATGTTGCTGACGGCAAGACTGTCGTTGCGGCAACTCACAATTTGAACTTTGTCTCAATCAATAAATACATCTACTCGATGAAGTATTACGGCGTCAACACGACTAACGATTCGGGTGACATCTCTGGCGAGATTGCCGATGCTCTCGAGCTTCCACGTTATGACGCCAACGGCCGACTTTATGAATACCGCACATTTGAGGTAATTGACGGTTTGCTCAGCACCGCGAGCAACCCAGTTCCTGGCGGCTTCACGATTGACCAGCTGAACAACATGACAGGTGAGACAGTTGGCAACCCTGACATTGTTTTCGTTACAAACCAGGGCGAAGGTTCGGCGTTCTCGATTACTAATGCCTTTGACCCTCAATATGGCAAGCTCTCGGTCAAGAAGATTTATGAAGGATTCCAGCAGGGCGACAAACTCGCTGACGTAACGTTTACGCTTTATCGCTATTACGTACATTCTGACGGCAAAAAGAGCGAAGCAGAAAAAGTTGACACAAAAACGATTACAGCCGACCAGTTCGATAGTGAAGGCGTCGGGCAAACAACGTTCGAAAACGTCGACATTTATGCACCTAACGGGCAGTACTGGGTCTACTACACAACCGAGACAAACATCGATGGCTATGAGACCTACTCAATGCTTGGCAACGCGACAGGTGCCGACGACTCGAACTTCAAGGCAGCAGAAGCCGACACAACCAATGGCGGTTGGCTCTCACCTGACAGCTACAAGACCGACGGTTCGGGCAAAAATTACAATCCAACATGGACGCCTGTAGCAGACGATGATGTTCCTGACTTCTCGTTTAAGAACAACTACACACCGGGAAACATCAAGCTTAACGGCACGAAGGTTTGGCGCGATAGCGACAACCTTGCAAACACTCGTCCAGAAAACATCACGATTACGCTCAAGCGCACCTACAAAAACGGCGACGCTGATCAAAGCCTTGACGGCGGAAAAGTTCCACTGCAGGAAACTGACGAGAATGCAGCTAACTATCTGAAGTGGACGAAGTCGGCGAAGGGTGACTGGACCTACACAATCTCGAACCTCGAGAAGTGGGCGACCGATGGAAACGCTTGGGTCTATTCTGTAACTGAGGAAAAATCGTCACTTGACGGAACTGAATATGTCATCACCAAAAATGGCGGAAGTGTAACAGCTGCTGATGGAGCGAAGCTACCAGACATCATCAACGAGCTGAAGACTATCGTCACTCCAAAGAAGACTTGGGAAGAAGATAACGAAGACTGGCTCGCACAGCGACCAACGTTCTATTACCAGCTCCAGGCACGAGTCGAAACCTCGAGCGACAATTGGGGTGACTGGGCCGAGGTAGTTAGTGCGTTCTACACATCTGGTAAGTTTGATGTCGATTGGAATACAGAATATCCATCTACCTCAATTAACATGGGCAGTGCTGGCAAGCTTTACGGCCATGTTATGAAGACTTCCTATGGAACGCTGGACTCGATTGGTGTTATTGCTCCTGACGGACGTGGCAAGAACTGGACTGGCTCTAGCTGGGATAACCTGCCATTGTCTGTTTCC
This sequence comes from Phoenicibacter congonensis, assembly GCA_030530045.1. Classification (GTDB taxonomy): domain Bacteria; phylum Actinomycetota; class Coriobacteriia; order Coriobacteriales; family Eggerthellaceae; genus Phoenicibacter; species Phoenicibacter congonensis_A. The sequence continues at coordinate 3,910 of JAUMVS010000031.1, read as the reverse complement.
TATAACGGAACCGTTTATAAGATTCAGTACCGTGTTGTTGAAAAGGCAATGCAGTACACCTCAGAGGGTCAAAACACTGTAATCAAGTTTGACGACCCTGATGCTGACGGCAACTACACCGAGACCTATCATCCATACCAGCCAAGCATCTCAACTGTTGAGACAACTGACCAAGTTGGGCGCCTCACATTTAACTGTGTCATGAAAAACACGCTTGATAAAACCCAGCTTGAGATCACAAAGTCTTGGAAAGATGACGACAACAACTCATGGGCAACTCGTCCTGGAACCAAGAAGGCAACCGACGCCTGGACTTTGCAATTTGCGCTTCAACGCACAACCGATTCTGAGTCAGGAACCTGGGAGTGGGTCACGACACGTGGCGTTAAAGTAGATGATGCTGACGCTCTGAACAGTGACGGCACATTTAATGAGAGCCTGCGTGTTGTAGAGCTTTCAAGCAACTCTGCTGACTTCACCAAGGCTTTCGATAATTTGCCAAAGACTGACACTGATGGCAACACCTACACCTATCGCGCAGTCGAGAGGCTCACTGGCTCTTACGCATTGGTTAACATTTCAGGCGACGTGATTGCTTCTGCTCTTGATGGCAGAGTAAAGCTCGTCACTGTAGCTGCAACACTCGACAAAGAGACATTTGTCTCGAGCGTTTCGTTTGAGAATGTGCTCAACACCGTTGGTCTGCAAGGCACAAAGACTTGGAATGCCTATGGCAACAACAATCTCATTCCAAACTTCGACACTCAAAAGCCAACAATGGAGCTTCAAAAGAGCACCGATGGCAAAAATTGGACGAAGGCTAGCAGGGCCGATGGAACTCAGCCAACTATCACTTGGGAAAAGGTTAGCGACACTGTTTGGAAGTACAGCTACACTGGGCTTCCTCAATCCGACAACAATGGTGTAACGCTGAAATATCGCGCCGTTGAGAAGATGGACGCGAAGAATGGCTACGTTGATTCCTACGACGGAAAGGGCTATTACGACAGCGACAACAAAGTTTATGTAAACGACGGAATCACTAACACTGCAACCCGTTTCACATTTAAGAAACTTGGCGACACCACAACTGGTTCATCTTCTGAGGAACTAAATGGTGTCACGCTCAAGGTTCGCGATAGCTCAAACAAGAAGACCTACGCTGTTTGGATGCAAGACGATGGCGTTATGAAGAGCTACGTCAATTATGACGGCGTGACTGAAGCAGCCACCGCTGAACCTGACCTGACCAAGTTCACTGAAATTAAAGACACCGACGATCAGGTCAACGCCGGCTGGATTCTCGCATTGCCTGCTGGCACCTACAAAGTCACTGAGTCTCGCGTTCCTGATGGTCACGTTAAGGCTTCCGACTTTACCCTCACTATTAATAAAGAGGGCGTTGTTAGTGCGAATGGCACAAGCGGTAAAGAGGTCAGCATTAACGTTGTTGACCCAGTGCTTCGTGGCAATGTTGAGCTCTACAAGTTCTACAAGCACGGAAACGACAATGTTGAAATGCCTGGCATGACATTCGATCTTTATAAAGGCACTGCCGATGGCGACAATGTAAAGATTGCTGAGGGCGTGACACTGCAAGAGTTCCAGAAGGACAGCAGCGGAAAGCGCTACGGCTGGATTACAGGCGCTTCGGCGACCGACAAGATGGTTTTGACCTACCTCAAGGGCGATGATGGCGTCTCGCTTCTTGGAAAATACTACGAGACAACGAAAGACGGCCTGCCTGAGGGTGATTACTTCTTCAAGGAGACAGGCGCTTCTCCTTACACCGTCGAGGCTGACACGACCTATGCGTTCACGATTTCGAAGAATAGCGACACCACAAAGCAGCCTGCCAACGTTTACTGCAGTGCAGAAAACACTGAGTTCAACGCAACTGCTTCTCTTGCAAAGGTCAACTCTGAGACTGGTGAGGCTGTGAGTGACGCGAAGTTTAAGCTCGAGTACAAAGCTGCTGGAACCGACACCTACGTCACACTTGGAAGTGCATTTGCAACTGGCAAAAACTACGCAGCGAAAGCTAACATGGCTGGATTTAACGAGGCAGCTGGCACTGCTGGCGCCCTTAAATTCACAAGCCTGAAGAAGGGCGACTACCGCCTGACCGAGGTTTCTAACACTGGTTATGAAGTCCCAACAGGCGACGATGCTGTAGTTGCAACTTGGACAATTGCAGAAGCTGATCAAAACAAAGACTTCGACCTTCTGACCGATGAAGCTGTCACCTGGACAAACGCCGTGTTTAAGGACGGAAGCCTGAGCAACACGCCTCTTCATGGCGCAATCCAGATGAAGAAGGTTTCAAGTGCTAGTGCAAGCACAACGCTGAATGGCGCGGAATTCGGTCTTTATGTAAAGGCTGGAAACGATTGGGTTGCTGTTACTGGCGGCGAGAGTCTCTTTACTGGCAAAGCCTACAGCGCAACAGTTGGTGAGGCTGGTAACGTCACTGCAATTGCAGAAGATAGTTCTGCTGATGCACCTGCTGGCACCATCACTGTAACCAACTTGCCATGGGGCACCTATCGCTTTGAGGAAGTGGCACCTGCCGATGGTTATGTCATAGGAACGGCTGACGGTAAATGCATTTCGGGCGAGATTGCCATCAACAGAGACAACGTTGCTGGCTCTGCCACAACTCCAATTAGCACAAACAACGTTCAAAACACGCCTTCTAGCTTGAAGCTTTACAAGACTAACTCGGCTGGAACTACGAACCTTGGTGGCGCGAAGTTCACTGTCGAGGGCGACTTCGTTAGCGGTCATTCCGTAAAGACTCTCCTGACAGAAGCAAACACCGGCGAGGCAAAGCCTATGTCAGCTGATGACACCCTCGAGGCGCAGATGATTGTCGGCAACACCTACACAATCACCGAGACTTTGTCGCCAAAGGGTTACACGCTCATTGCTGAAACTGCAACTATCCAGGTCAAGCTCAATGCCGACGGCACCTACACAACTGTGGGCGATGCTCCTGAAGGCTGGTCGGTAAAGACTGACGGCGGAGTTTCTCGCCTCTACAGAAGCGACGACATGACGACTGCTTCGCTTGCTAAACGTGGCGAGAATGGTGAGCCTTTGCAAGGTTCAGAATTTGTGGTTCAAGGCGAGATGGCCGATGGCTCAACTTCCTTGACCTTGACCCCAAGCGGCGAAAATGCAATTGATACCGCGGAAGGCAAGCTCATTGTTGGTAAGACCTATCAAGTTCAAGAGACTAAAGTTCCACTTGGCTATGCAAAGCTTCCTGACGTCACAATCAAGGCTCTTGACAACGGAAAGATTGAATTCGTTGACGACGATCACGACGGTTGGACAATCGAGGGCGACTACGAACTCGTTGCTAAAGATAAGATTGCAAGCTTTAAACTCGCAAAAGTCAGCGAGTCTGGTCAATCGCTCGTAAACGCTACATTTAATGTCGAAGGCGAGTTCGTCGTTAACCAAGAAGCTGGCACTGCTGGTAAATCCACAATTGAATACACAGTGACAAGCGCTTCTGCTCAGGATGCAGGCATTACGGGCTTGCTCGTCGAGGGAACGACCTATGTCGATGCACAAGGTAATCCTCAAACTGCAACTGGTGATTATGTCATCAGCGAGAAGAGCGCACCTTCTGGCTATATTTCAACCGACATGAAATTTGCAATCCATGTAAATGCCGACGGTTCTGTTGAGGTCAAGGACGGTCAAGGCAGCGATTTGCCTTACACGTTCGACGCCGCAACCAAGACTGTAACTTTGAGCAATCCTCCAATTGAGCTCACATTCAAGAAAGCTGGCATTGACAAGACGGCACTCACGGGCGCACTCTTTACCATCAAGGGTAAGTTTGCTGTCGGCGATGGTCAGCTCACAGAAGAAAAGACCATTGACGTCGCTTCAATTG
>JAUMVS010000266.1 GCA_030530045.1 Phoenicibacter congonensis | reverse complement strand
GCACTTTCGCAGAGTCGGTGTTCTTGACCTTCACCTCAAGGCTCAAACCATCAACTCTTACTTCAACGTTGTCGGCAGTCCATCCAGCGGCAGCTCCCTCGTCGGTCACTTTACCATCTTTAAACACGACCGTCTCGCCCTGTTTCACCTGGACGTTTTCAATTGAAGTTGCCGATTCTGCCGCTTTCGCTACGGCTTCGTCCTGGGCGGTGAAGCCAGGTTTGTCAGTAAATGTAATCGCGTCACCATTAAATGTGTTTGAAAGCGTCGTGTTCAGGTTCCAAGTTGCGTTTCCAGCTTGAGTATCAGTTTCCTGCACGTTTTTCGAGAAAGTTGTGGAAGAAACTTTAATCTCTCCACTTGAAGAAGAACAACCCATGTCCCTGTCGTTCACAACATAATTGGTGAACGTAAAGACAGGGATTTGGTGGGTGCCCGTCGCATAACCTGCGCTATCCAGCAAGTCTTCTTCCTGCAATCTCTTGGAATAGGCCTCCCAATCAACATTAATGTTGTAGGTAGAAGCAATGTATGTCCCGTAATCAACGTCGGAAACCTTAATGTCGAAAGTTGGAGATTGAACCTCGGTCCTTCCGGTCTCCTTGAAATCAATCAATGTAGCTGGAGTGTAACCAATGGTGAGCGCATGCCCGTTTATCGTTTCCCCAGTAAAGTCCTCGTTAAGCACGCCATCTTTTTGCCAAATCAGCATGTTATCGGTGAGGGACGTACCTGAGGAAGTTACGTAAGGTTTGTTCGTTGTCTCGTAAAGCTTGACGTCAGAAATTGTGATGTAGTCAAGCATCAACGAAGCACATTTAACGCGCAACGCCTCTTTTTGCTCATCAGTCAAATCGGTGCGTTCAGCGAACAGGTCATTTAGAACAATCACGCAATTGTCAATGAGCCTAATGTTTGGCTTATGCTTGCCAATCGTTCCGCTCCAGTCATATTCCATCCAGCTCGTTCCAATGTCGTTAGTTGGTTGCCCAACTGGATATTTAAGCAAAATTTCATCAGTTAAGAAAGTATTCTCGATTGCTGCATCGGGCCACGCACGCAGAACAAGACGGTCAGGGTCAACCTGTCCACCAGCAAGGCTCACATCTCCGTCGTTAGAGTCAGAATCACTGTCTTCATTAGCAACTGCAAGCTGTAAAGTTTGGTCGCCAACCGATTGAGTCGAGATGACGCCGTCCTCATCAGCAATTAAATCGGCTGCATCAGCAGAACGCGTGACTGAGTATGGGCGCTCTGCGATTGCATCGTTTCCAATAGCGAGAGTTCCGCCATAATAAAAGTCATTAGTGCGGAAGCCGCCCTCATCATCCATGTTAATTTTGAGGTTGTAGGTGATCTCAAATTTTGTACCAGCAGGAATATCCTCGCCATTGTCGCGCATCAGCTTTGCAGTAAAGATAACGCCTGGTTCTGAATCGCTTAGCTCTTTCGCCTCTTCTCTGGAATTGAAAGCTGAAGAGAAGGAATAGCCACTGTTATTCTTGAAATCACCATTGGCAAAAATTGTGTTGCGCGTGCCATTTGGCTTCACCTCAACGATAGTCAAACTTTCCACTGAAAGTGAGTCAGTGATTGCACTGATTGCCTCAGGGTTATAAACAAAATCTTCACCCGCAGTGTTCTCGTCGGCAGTGTATGCATGCGCCTCAGAACCATCAACGCTATAACCTGAATCTTTGTAATAGGAAATGAAATCCTGAATGTTCACATAGGCAGTATCACTGTAGCCAACAGTTGTATCTAGCGTGTATTTAGACTGATAGTGATGATCATCGTTTTTGTCGAAGCCGTCCGTCCCCTTCACAATTGAAAGCGCAGCAGTGACAGTTTTCTTGAGCTCAATCGTTGAAGGTGACTTGGATGTGTATTTCGACTGCCCGTAGCTAGCCCCATTTGACACATGCAGAGTGTAGGCGGAAGTCAAAGCATCGCCGCCTTCAAGCTTGTAATAGTCATTTAGCTCATTGATGAGTGTTTCGTTGTCAATGCAGGTCGTGTAGCTAAGATTACTCAACACATTGCTGCCGTAGGCATTACGCAAGCCCCTGTATTCAACAACAAGCGGGTTATTAAAGCAGCT
>JAUMVS010000265.1 GCA_030530045.1 Phoenicibacter congonensis | reverse complement strand
AGTGATCGCCAGCCTCCGCGTTTTCAGAGAAAGTCCGGATCAGTTCCTCGAAAATGTATCCCATCTTCACGTTGTCAATGGTGCGGGGATCAAGGTCGAGCTCGGAGAACGCCTTCACCACGGATAACAGACGATTGTTTTTATCCATCTTGTCGATCTGCTTGCCGAAATCCAGACCCTTCTCGGCGGACATCAGGATTTCCAGCACGTTGGGCGAGAACCCCTGCAAGTAGCTCCTGAAATTGGCGGCAAGGTGATCCGCATCGTTGACCAGTTCGGCCAGCGTGTAGCGGCTGGTATTGAAAAACTGGAAGCCGGACACGCGGTACATCGCCTTGGTGGGATACGCCGGATTGGCTTCATACTGCGCGACCACGGCATCCTTCGTTGGCGCGAGAGCACACTCAAAGCGCCGGATGATCGTCATGGGGATGATGACATCCTTGTACTTATCGCTCTGGTACGGCCCGCGCAGCTTGTTGGCGATAGACCAGATGAAATTGACTTCGGTGGAAACGTCAATCGGGGAATCATCCCACATGGCGTCGATGATGCGTGTGTCTGGCATAGCTGATTACCTTACCTTTCCTGTGGATGCTGCCCATCCTACTCTTACAGTTTATTCCGACGGATGCTTTATTTTTTCGACATGACCGCCTTGCCGGTCATCATTTCATAATGCTGGCTCTGATGCAGCGCCTCAAAAATCATCTTGAAGACCCGCTTGTAGGCTTCCACGTCATCACAATCCTCCACATAATTCAGCCCGTCGCTGATACCGTTCGGATTGTTGATGTATGCCAGCAGAGAGGAAGCCAGCTGATAGTCGGTCATATCCGGTTTCTGGCCTTCTATCTGCTTGATGAACATCTTCCGGTTTTCTTCTTTCTCCAGAACAAGCTCACGGATATCGCTGCCCTCGTAGCCGCAAAGCTGGAGGAAGTAGTATTCAAGAATGCGCCGCATCACGTTCAGCGCGGGAATTGTGGACTGAATGTCTCGGAGCTCGTCCCAGAGCGCGGCATAGGAGTTTTGAACGGGATTGTAGTTCTCATCCTCGCTGGGTCTCTCCTTGCTTTGCCGGGTGCACAGCTTGATGCTGGAAATATTGTCATTCTTCCGGATCATATAGAACGAGGCACAGTTATAATACCCGGCCTGTTTGTACGTGATTTCACGATGGAAATACACGTTGTGGGTCAGAATGAACAGCTGCTTGATATAATCGCCGGGCACCTTCGGGTTCAGGTACTCCGTATTATTTCGGCACACGTTGATCATTTCCCGAACGATGGCGCTGACGAGGAACAGGGCTGTGCTGTCCATGCTGGACACGGGGTCGTCTATCACGACGATCTTTTCTTTCAGTTCCTCGCTGGTCATGCTGCCACGAACCTGGTGGTAGAAATACAGGAAAGCAATAAAGTTCCGCTCACCCTCGCTCAGATTTTCGGCAACAGATCCATCCTCGCGGATCACCTCATATACGTTTTCCACGCCGTCCTTGGCGTGAAGGCTGAAACCCTGGAAGCCCGAATCCCTCAGAATCTTGTTGATGCTGTCGATAGCCGCTTCCGTGTTTGCGTTGTGCTTGTTCAGTTCAGAGATTTCCGTATTCAGGGTTGTCAGGTCTTTGCGAAGCTGCTGACCGCGAGCAGTGATCGCGTCAAGCTCTTTGTTCAGCCGGGAGACCTCGTCCCGATAGCTCTTCACGTCCGCAGCCAGGAGAGAAGCGAAGAACTGGAGGATTTCAATCTTGCACCTGTTCTTGCTGGAGCGTTTCTCCGCTATGACGTCGTTGTTGGCCTTGACCAGCTTATTGATCTCGTCGATCATCGCGCCGATCTCAAGGAGCAGGGTGTCGGTGTCTTCCAATGAAACCGTCTTTGAAGGTTCTTTGACTTTTTCAGCAATTCGCTGGCGGTTAATCTCAAAACTGCTCTCCAGCAGCGCGAGCCTTTCCTGATAAGCTTTCAGGTCGATTGTAGCCATAACGTCATCCATGTTTGCCTTGAGCACACGGACAATTTCGGCGGTTTCCTGCACATAAGTGCTCTGGAACTGACCCAGGTCACGGATGTCCTGCTGATATTGCGCGTCAA
>JAUMVS010000264.1 GCA_030530045.1 Phoenicibacter congonensis | reverse complement strand
ATATAGAGCGCCATGTCGCAAATGAGAACGGGCAGCCTGTGGAGGCGACATATTCGACCTACCGCGGGGATCAGTACCGCTTCTTCGTGAATTTCGACAGCACAAAATAACGCATCTTGGGCCCACGCCGGAGACGGCGGGAGGGTTTAAAGATAAAAACTGAAAAAAGGAGAATATTAATGAAAAAGATCATCGCAATGCTTCTTGCTCTGGTCATGGTATTTGCTCTGTGCGCCTGCGGCCAGACCGCTGCACCCGCCGCTGAGCAGCCTGCCGCGGAAGAGGCAGCCCCCGCGTCAGAGGAAACCGCGCCCGCGGAAGACACCGTCACCGTTATGGTTCCGCCTGTGTCCGCCACCTATCAGGACGACATAGACACTTGGGCGGCCGAGTTCACCGCAATGTACCCCAACATCAAAATCGAAGTAATCAAGACCTCTTGGGACGATCACAACGACAAGCTCAGCACCATGGCAAATGCCGGTGAAGCGCCTGACATCGCTGAGATCTCCTACTCCAATATCGGGCAGTATGTTGACCTCGGTCTTGGCGTTGACATTTCCGCGTACATGGATGCCGACAGACTTGCCGACTACGACCAGAACGCAATGGACTATATGTCCATTGAGAACGTTCCTTACGGGCTTCCTCTCTACATAACCATTCAGTCTATCGGCGGCAACCGTGAAATGCTTGAAGCTGCCGGTGCTGACATTGAGAAGATTCAGTCCGAGGGCTGGACTTACGCCGAGTTCCTTGACATCCTCAAGGCCGGCACCACTGCCGACTGCTTCGGTTTCGCTTTCGCCAACTCGGGCGTCACCGCATCCGACGTTCCCAACATCATGGGTGTTATGGCTGGTCTTACCAACGCTTTCACGCCGGATCTGAAGTACGCCTTTACCTCCGACAACATGCTCAACCTCCTCAACGCCATCGAAGAGATGACTAAGGCGGGTTATATGCCCAATTACGCAATTGAGGCAGGCCAGCGCATGGTCATGTGCCAGCAGGGCAAGACCATGATATTCGGCAAGGCAATGCCTCTTTTTGAGAACAACATCAACAAGAACAATGCGGCTCTTGAAGCCAATGATGGCACTGCCGTTGAAAACTCCATCCCCCTGAGCTACGTGTTCCTCCCCATGCCCACAATGGACGGCGTGACTGAGTCCTGCTTCGGCACGGTCGATGGTCTCATCGCTCTGCGCAATAACAACACCACCGACGAGCACCTCAAGAACGTCTGCCTCGTCATGGATTACCTCTGCTCCGGCGAGCGCGTCGCCGCTGTTGACTCCACTCTGCTCCTCGACCCCGTCTGCCAGACCGGCCGTGACGCTTACGTCAGCCCCGAGGGCATCGATGAAGGCAACGCCGCATGCGCAGCCCGTGAGATCGGCCTCGTCGTCGCTCCTCCTGCCGGCATCTCCGTTGAGCAGGCAGCCAACGCCAAGACCATCATGGACGAGGTCATAGTGCCCAAGTTCCAGTCCCTGCTTGCTGGTGAAGCTACCGCGCAGGAAGTCTTAGACGCCATTAATGAGCGTGCCGTTGAACTGTTTGGCACGGACGGCATCGTCACTGGGCTTCTGTAAACCATCGGCGCCGCCGAAAGCGTGATAATACATTTCTGCCCCGCCCAGCTTCGGCCGGGTGGGGCAGATTTTAACAGTACGGAGGTAAAGACTATGAGCAAACACAGAGGTCCGAGGCTGGGCTCCCGTCGTTTTCGTTTTCGGGACGACGACTGGTGGGGCTATGCCTTTATATTTGTGGCTATGCTGGTTTTCTGCGTGTTCACGCTCTACCCTGTATTCAGCGCCATCAAGACGAGCTTTCTGAAATATAAGCCGTTCGGATCTGAATTTATCGGGCTGAAAAACTATGCAGACAGCTTCAAAAGCGCACTTTTCTACAAGGCGGTCAAAAACACCATTGTCTACACCGCCGTTGTTGTGCCGCTGTCTTTGCTGATAGCCTTTTCTATCGCGATAATGATACTGCCGTTCAAAAAAGGCGTGCAGTCGGTGTTCAAATCCATCAACTATCTCCCCGGCATCGCCTCGGGCGTGGCGCTCTCGGTCGTGTGGCTGTGGCTGTACGAC
>JAUMVS010000263.1 GCA_030530045.1 Phoenicibacter congonensis | reverse complement strand
GCTTCCGCCCGGCTGATGCACCGCCCGTGCAGAAATCGGCGCGTGAACGCTTCCATGGGGTTGCCGTCGCCGATGTCGTCCGCCTTCTCCACAAGCTCCCGGTATGTCTTTTTGCTCTTGCGCATGATCTCATTGGCGTACTGCTTCCCGTACTTCTCGACCAGCACCTTCTTCATGGAGCTTTCAAACATCCGGTAGTAAAATCCGTTATACTTCATTTTTGTTTTTACTCTCCTGCTTTGTATGATCCGCGGCGTCAAAAAGTGCGGTCCAGCCGCCGAAATGGTAGATCATCAGGGCGTTCATATAGCGCTCGGCAGTCTCCCTGTCGCGGCAGCTTGCAATGATCCGGCGATAGCTGTCGAACTGCACGGATATGACCAGCCCCAGAAGCTGCTCATCCACACCGGCATAGCCCGTGCTGCGGAAAAATGCGGCGCTCTCCTCTATCTTCCGCGCCACCAGCGTGTCAAAGAAGCCCTCAAGACTGCTTCCCGCACTCTGATACAGCAGCAGCACGGCCTCGTCGTAGTGGTCGAAGATCAGATGCAGTATCACGGCGGACTCGCGCTGCATGGAAGCCCTCAGCCGTGCCGGTATCCCTTCATCCGTGCCGGAGTAATAGTCCGACCGGATGCTGTGGAACGCCGCTTCTATCTCACTCAGAAACGGCTTCAGCAGGCTTACAAACAGCTCGTCCTTCGATTTGTACCTGATCTGTATCGCGCCGACTGTCGCGCCGGCCTTCTCCGCGATTTTCCGCAGGGATGCACCGGCGTAGCCCTTTTCCGAGAATTCCTCAAACGCCGCCGCCGTTATTCTGCTGTCCAGAGAAGGATCCCTTCGCGCCATATGCCGGCCTCACTTAATTACACAGTAATTAATTACGGTGTAATTATAACTCCCGCTGTGCGCGTTGTTAAGCGCGTTTGCCTGGATATGATGCCGTGTTGTATTTTCTGCCTGCCTGTGTTAAGATGATATATGATTACGGAGGCAAAGGTTATGGAAAAGTATTTTGAGATAAATAAAAGCGGACAAAACATCCGCTGCAAGCTGTATTACGGCAAAAGCGCCGGTATTGAAAAGGCGGTGCTGTTCGTCCACGGTTTTACCGGGCATAAGGACAACGGCGCGGCGCAGAAATTCGCGGACAGGGTGCTGTCCAAATATAAGGGCATCGCGGTCATGACCTTCAACCTGCCCTGCCATGGCGACGATGTGAAAAAGAAGCTTGCGCTGCAAGACTGCATGACGTATATCGGCCTTGCCGCGGACTATATAAAAACGGAGCTTCACACCGATGACATCTACGCATACGCGACGAGCTTCGGCGGCTATCTCGTGCTGAAATACATTGCCGAAAACGAAAGCCCGTTCAAGAAGATCGCGCTTCGATGCCCCGCGGTCAACATGGCCGAGGTGCTCACGGACTCCATCATGAAAAACGACGAGCTGGACAAGCTGCGCAGGGGAAAGACCGTGTCCGTCGGCTTTGACAGGAAGATAGAGGTGAGCCGCCAGTTCCTGACCGAGCTTGAAACCGCGGATATCCAGAAGATAGACTACATGGAGCATGCCGACGACATCCTCATCCTCCATGGCACGAAGGACGAGGTCGTCCCGTTCGAGGCGGTGCGGCGCTTTGCCGAGGATAACCTTATCGAGTTCATCCCCGTGGAAAATGCCGACCACAGATTCCAGAACCCCGCGCACATGGAGCTTGCGACCAAAAAGGTCATAGAATTCTTCGGCTTCGGCGACTGAATCGCCGGGTTCACACGGCGGCTTCCGCAAGGAGGACAGCGCCGAGGGATAAAAGCGTGCTCAATACGGTATAGCATACCGCGGCGGCGGACTTCCCGCTTTGCAGCAGCGTCACGCTCTCCAAGGCAAAGGTGGAAAACGTGGTAAAGCCGCCGCATATCCCGGTCTTGAGAAAGAGGATCATGCGCGGGCTGAGTCCGGCATTTTTCGCGGCCGCGGCAGGGATGATCCCGATAATAAACGCGCCGAGCACGTTTATTATCAGCGTGTTCACGGGAAAGACCCCAGAGCGGTCGAGCGGGATGAGCGACATGGCGTATCGCGCCGCCGCGCCTATAAAC
>JAUMVS010000262.1 GCA_030530045.1 Phoenicibacter congonensis | reverse complement strand
ATACCTGCTAAAAGTATTATTACTTCCTCTGTTCATCAACCTTAATCAATGAAACTCGGTTCGTTAGCTCTATATAACTAATTTGTAGTAGGAATCTGGGCGGACGCCGTTCGCATTCGCCGTGTTGTTATTATTCAGGTTGCCGGTGGAATTGACGTTCCACACGTTCGCGTTCGCATTATACGAATTGAAGTTATACGGCGACAGAAAAGCACAACACAATTTATCAGATCAACCAAGATATATATTTTATATATCCCAAAATTTTGGGTGTCATGGTGAAGAGTCACCATGACACCATATTCATCTTCGATTATTGTATCGTGATGATATATGGATCTGATTCCGTTCCCGTACCATTTGAGTACAGAACATCAGATTTCAGATTGAGAACTGGGCGGACGCCGAGCGCATACGCCGTGCTGTTATAATTCAGGTAGCCGGTGGAAATGACGCTCCACACGCTCGCGTACGCATAAGACGAATAGAAGTTAGACGGCGACATTGTCCAATAATATGCTCCGGTATATAAATAATAATTTTGATTCATTGAACCATTTTTACCACCTGCATAAGCAGCCTCATCTATTGTTATTAAACCTACTGGATAATTTAGTAAATTATTACCATTTCCTTTAGCAGAAACTGTACTTGAAGCTCCACTTGTTTTTAAAGTAAATCCATCATTGCTTATATTCGGACATTTAAAACTTGGAATTCTATTTGCCGCAGTATTTCTATTATATGGTCCGTAAGTATAAGAACTAGCATTTACTAATGAAAAATCACTACTAGTTGATGATCTATCATTACAAAATATTCCGTCTGATAAATAACTCTCAAGAGAGTGACTATCACCATCATTTTTATTTAATATATTACTTGCATACCAATTATCAACTTGAATTTTTATATTACTATCTTTAACATTAGTGTTAGATGTAGCTGCATCCTGTGAAAACAACCCGTGATATTTTACTTTAGCTTGAGTTGGTTGATTTTTTACAGTACCTATTATTTCTGAAACAATTGGACAAGTTATATATACACTTGTCGTTCCATCTGAATTGTTTTTTGTAACTGGTGTTCCATATCCCCAACAAGTATATTTATAATCACTCGTATAAGCGTATTGACTTGGATTACTTGCAGGATAAACACCATCTCCTGTTGTACTATAATTTCCAGCTGTTGTTGCTAATGTATTCCAATTACTTTGAACACAATCAATACCTGAATCGCCATCATTTCCTAAACTTCTACATTTTAAAGTGCATGCTCCTGTTTCATCTGTTCCACTACCAGTAAAGCAATCTGTACTTGGATCAAAATTTTTAAAGTAATAATAATTTGTTGCTTTACTTATATTTGTAAATGTTGGAAAATAATTTAATCTTGTTGTAGTAGTATTACCAGGAATTTTATCTGGATATGTTGATATTATTTTTGCTGGATTATACATATATCCAACATAAGTATTACCATATCTTCCATTTGAATACGTTGTTGTAATTGTATCACTTGTCAAACCAGTTATATCAGTTGTTGTTGCAGTTTTTGATGATGTATCACCAAATGCTGCTGTTTTAATTTGAGCACTACTACCAGTATGAGATGCAGCAGATTCAAGACCAGAATAAATCATTCTTATAGTTCCATCTCCGTTTATTCTTACTACTCTCCATAAAAAGCCACCAAATGAAACCCAATTATTTTGTACTGAACCCCTATAATAATATGTAAAATTATCAGTTGGTGTACTACCTGAATAAGTAGTATAATCATCTTCACCTTTATATAATCCAGGACTTGAATTAGATGTTCCTACAACTTGATATGAATAAGTATATCCTTGTTTAAATCTATATGATCCTGACACTAAATAAGGTGTCTCAGTAAACAAATATAATTTAGTACAATTTCCAGCTGTGGTAGTATTTAAACAAGTATATTTATAAACTCCATTTTCAATATCTGAAGCACTTGTTATTATATCATTTAAGTCACCAGTGGTTGAGCCCGTATAAGTATAATAACCTGTAGATGAATTAAATGATATTTTTGTTATATCAGTATCATCTACATCAAATTCAGTAATTAATTTATTTTCAACT
>JAUMVS010000261.1 GCA_030530045.1 Phoenicibacter congonensis | reverse complement strand
GGGCAAATTGTGTATAATATGTAAACAGGAAATTGTGACATATCTGACGATTTGGCTATGTTTTTTACTGATGTATCGGCCAAATCGTATTTTTCGGCATATTTACTAAGAAAAGAGTCAATAAATTTTCAAGTTTTCTGTCATTTTCTCTTTACTATTTTGTCACCATATGTTACAATGACAAAAAGACAAACAAAAACGGCGGATATGTATTGAGTTATACATAAATAGTCATTAAGTAATATTTATATAAAACTTAGGGAGGAAAACAATGAAACGAGTATTACTTATGGTCTTCAGCATCATCCTTATCCTTGCGTGCATATTCGGACTGTTCGCCTGCGTCGCCGGCGTTCGTGACGTTCTGAATATCCAGGAGTATAAGACTGCTGACGCAGCTTTTGCGAGAGAAAATCTCAAGACCGCACAGGCAGGCATCGCCCAGCTCAGTGAAAATGAGCAGACCTATCTCACCGGTGTAGGCACCTATACCGACGGTCTGAGCCAGTACACCAAGGGCAAGAGCGACTATGCCGCCGGTCAGGCGACGCTCGCGGCCGGTGAAAAGACCCTGGCAGAGGGCTATGCCGCTTACGAGGCCGGCAAGAAGGCTCTGGCAGAGGGCCAGGCAAAGATCGACGCCAACACCCAGGCTTACAACGAGGGCAAGGAAAAGCTCGCAAAGATCGAGCCCCTGCTGCCTTACCTGAACCAGTACGTCCAGTTCCGTGACGGAACCATCGCAAAGCTCCCCGGCTTTGACAGCGCACAGGTCTGGTTCGTTTCCATCGTCCGTCCTCTCGGCGCACGTCTCGGCCTTAATATCCCCGCAGACGTGACCGATTTCCCCGCATACATCAATCAGATGGTTGCAGACGGCAAGGCTCAGCTCAAGGAGTATGAGGACGGCCTTGCACAGCTTGAAGCCGGCAAGAAGCAGCTTGCAGAGGCGGAAAAGGCTCTGGCGGAGGGCGAAGCTAAGCTCGCGGCAGGCCGTAAGGATCTTGCAGCCGGCGCGGCAAAGCTCGCGGCAGCCGAAGGCCAGCTTGAAGACGGCAGGGCTCAGCTTTCCGTTTTCGAGCAGGGCGAGCTCACCCTCGCCGACGGCGCAAGAGCTCTGTTTGAAGGCATGCAGCCCTGCTTCAGCTACTACGGCGGCGAAGAGACCGTAAAGAGCCTGCCCGAGTACCTGGCAGAGGATTTCGGCCTCGAGATCCCCGACAATCTCATCGTCAAGGAAAACGGCAAGGCGCACGTCAACGAGGAAGTGTATGAGGAGTTCGGCGAGTACGTCATCGCCAACATGTACAAGGTCGATGAGAACGGCCAGCCCGTCGTAAAGAACGGCTTCCCGATGCTCGACCTCGACAAGTGCACAAGGCTCACCGAGCTTGCAGAGCAGTACCTGGTCGATCAGGAAGCCGACATCAAGAGCGAGGTATTCGTCCGCGTCGGCATGTATGTTGCTCTCGCGGTTGCGGCGATCCTCGGCATCATCGCCGGTATCTTCGGTATCGTTGCGGCCGTCAGCGGCAGCAAGCGCACCGGCAAGACCCTGGGTCTTATCTCCGCTATACTGGCAATCGCTGTTCTCGTGACCGGACTTGTCACCAAGTTCCACGACTATGTCTACACCATCCGTGTCGATTCGGCCGGCAACTATGTCGGCGAGACTGCCGCGAAGCTTGACTTTGCTCCCATTCAGGAGTACTCCGGCTCGCTCCACCTGACCGCTATCTGCGTCCTCGCGGGCGCTGCGATCCTGGGCGTTATCTTCGCCTTTATCGCAAGCAAGGCGGCCAAGGATAAGGAAGCAGCTCTTGCAGCGGCAGCCGCCGAGGATAACGACGACGACGTTTACACCGACACGGCAAGCGCTTACGCGGCCGGCTATGCGGCAGCAGAGGCAGCAGCCGCAGCAGCGGCGGCGGCAGCAACGGAAAAAGCAGCCGACGAGAAGGTCATTGAGGCGGAGGCGCCCGCAGAGGCAGCCGAAGAGAAGGTCATCGAGGCGGAGAAGCCCGCAGAGGCAGCAGCCGATGAGGAGACCGTCAAGGAGTAAGCTCCGATATAACAATAAATAATAAGCCGATGGCCAGTCGAGACGGTATACAGACCGTTCTCCGG
>JAUMVS010000260.1 GCA_030530045.1 Phoenicibacter congonensis | reverse complement strand
TATGGATGCGACAAAGGGGAATATTTACGAGATACTCAACGGGAACAGGCAGTTTCTGATCCCCGTTTATCAGCGCTGCTACAGCTGGGACATTGAACAATGCGAGCGCCTTTGGAACGACATAGTAGAAATGCAGAAAAGAAAAAGGGACGGTCATTTTGTCGGCTCCATCGTAAACATTGCGGAAAAGGCCATGCCTACCGGAATTCAGAAATACATGATAATCGACGGGCAGCAGCGTATGACTACCCTTACGCTGCTGTTTATAGCATTGAGAGAATATGCAATACAAAATCCGGGGGATACGACGATTAACGCCCGGCGTATTGACAATATGCTATTAAAGAACGAGTATGAAAGCGGCGACGACAGATATAAGCTCCTTCTTACCGAAACAGATCGGGAAATCCTCATCGCCTTGGTTGAAGGAAAGCCCATAGCGGAGAATACAAAATCAAGGCTGCTCGATAATTACAGTTTTTTTGCGGGGAAAATAGCGGACATGGAGCTCCTTCCGGCAGAGATTTATGAATCCGTAGGCAAGCTTCAAATCGTAAACATTACACTTGACAGAACGCTTGACGATGCGCAGGCAATATTCGAGAGCCTGAATTCAACGGGAAAAGCTCTTTCGGAGTCCGACCTGATACGCAACTACGTTTTAATGGGCCTGGAGCCGAAGGAGCAGGCATATATCTATGAGCATCTATGGCGGCCGATGGAGAAGCTGTTTATGTATGAAACGCAGGACTCCGTTATGGACAGATTCTTCCGCGATTACCTGACGATGAAGCTTGCATACATACCCAAGCAGGGAAGGGTTTATGAGGAATTCAAGCTATACCACCTTAACTGTGAGTTTGAAACGATACGCGAGCTGTGCCAGGATCTTCTTACTTACGCTAAGTACTATACGGATATTGTTTTCAAGCGCAGCAATAATCCCGCGTTTAAGCTTCTGTATGAGGATATTATAGACCTGCGGATGGAGGTTTCGTATCCGTTCCTGCTCAGAGTGCATAACGACTTTGCAAAGCATATTATTTCAGAGGAAGAATTCATCGAGATAATGCGCCTGTGCATAAGCTATGTCCTGAGAAGAAGCATCTGCGATATGCCGACGAATTCTCTCAATAAAACCTTTGCAACGCTTAAAAATGAAATACGCACAGAAGATTACCTGAATTCGATAAAGGCGTTTTTCATATTGTGCGAAGGGTATAAGGATTTCCCGAATGACGATAAATTCACCGCTGCTTTTGCAGCGAAGGATATTTATAATATGCGTTCCCGCAACTTCATTCTCAGCCATTTGGAAAACTATGGAAACAAGGCTCCTATACAAATAAAAAACTATACTATTGAACACATTATGCCCCAGAACGGCAATTTAAGCGTAAGCTGGCAAAAAATGCTTGGGCCGCAGTGGAAAGAAGTACAGAGAAGATATCTGCATACAATAGGGAATCTGACTCTTACGGCTTATAACTCTGAAATGAGCGATAATCCATTTATGACCAAGATGAATATGGAAGGCGGCTTTAAAGAAAGTGCGCTCAAGCTGAACGGATTTGTAGTAAAGCAGACGGAGTGGAATGAAGGCACTATAAAAGAGCGGGCTGACCAGCTTGCGAAAAAGGCACGGGAAATATGGGCGTTCCCGACCATGACGAAGGCAGAGCTTGCTCCCTATTGTGCGGAAAATAAGCCAACGGAAAGATACAGCTTGGATACATACGCCCCCAACGAATTTACAAGATCTTTGTTTGAAGCTCTTGACCGCCGCATCCTGAACCTGTCACCCGACGTCAAGCGCGAATTCAAGAAGCTGTATGTTGCCTATAAGCTCGACACCAATTTTGTAGATATAATTTTTAAGAAGCAGAGATTGCGGATTTCTGTGAATATGAAGTTTGCAGAAGTCATCGATCCAAAGGGCATCTGCCGCGATGTTACCGGTCTGGGGCGTTGGGGTAACGGCGATGTGGAGCTTTCAATGGAACACATATCTGATACGGATCAAGTCATGGAGATAATCGAGCAGTCGTTTAAGCTTCAGGCGGATAGCGATTAAGCGTTTTCTTCATCATAACAACAAAAGACCCCCGCAAGGGAGGTCTTTTGTTATTGGCGGA
>JAUMVS010000259.1:600-2137 GCA_030530045.1 Phoenicibacter congonensis | reverse complement strand
AAAAGGATTTTCACATCGCGGTGCTTCAAAAAGCCCAAAAGCTCCCGCGCGCCCGCCTTGAGCGGCACGCCTTTGGCAAAGTAGCCCTTTTCGAGCGCATCGACATAGGCGAGACCCTGCTCCAGAGTGATGGGCAGATGATAGGTAAAAATCAGATTCTGCATGTTCGTCACGCCGTTTTTGCCGCTGTAATGGCGCACATAGTTCTCCGGCGTGAAACGCAGATTGTATTTTTGCAGCAAGTCGGCATACATCTTGTAGCTGATGGTTTCGCTGTCGATGAGCAGCCCGTCCAGATCGAAAATAACCGCCTTTTTCATGCCCGCACCTCCCGGGTGTCTCTGAAATCGTTTCGGAAAGCATACGCCGCCGCGAGGATAAAGACCATGCAGATGACCCACGCCACGGGTTCGCACGCGCACACCGCCGGATAGCCCAGCAGCGGCACGAGCCTGAACCCGAAAATCGCTTTGCAGACCAGCTCCATCGTGCTGCAAATCAGCGGCGCGACGGTGTGCTTCATGCCTTGCAGCGCGTTGCGCACGATGACGACCACCGCCATCGGCGGCACCATCGGGATGCTGACGTGCAGATAGAGCAGCGCGTTTTCCAGCACGTCGGGGTTCGTGCTGCCGGTGATGAGGCGGATGGCCGCGGGCGCGGCGGTGAAGGTGAACGCCAGCGCGAACAGCCACCATACGCCGTAAATCGCCAGCGCAACCCATTGGCCCTGAACGATGCGGCGGCGGCGATTCGCGCCGAAGTTTTGGCTGGCATACGTCGCGACGCTTGCGCCCAGCGCCACGCCCGGCATGTAAAACAGCTCGGCCAGGCGGCGGCCGCCGACCTGCGCGGCGATGTAGACGTTGCCCAGCGCGTTGATGCTGCCCTGCAGAATGACGCTGCCGATGCTGTAAATCGCGCTCATCAGCGCCATGCTCAGGCCGGTCAAGAACATATCCGGCACAAAGCCGCGCGGCACGCGGACAGCCTCTTTGCCAAAATGCAGGTCGGGTTCGCGGCGGAGGATGTAGAAAAACCCGAGCGCCGCGCTGATGCCCTGCGAAAGCACCGTCGCCAGCGCCGCGCCGCCCACGCCGAGACCGAGCGGGCCCATAAACAGCAGGTCGAGCACGATGTTGAGCACGGCGCCGATGAGCACCGTGTACATACCGGTTTTCGCAAAGCCCTGCGCAGTTATAAATGAGTTGAGCCCAAGGGTGAGCTGCACGAACAGCGTGCCGAGAGCGTAAATGCGCATATAATCCGCGGCATAGCCTATGGTGTTTTCGCTCGCACCGAACGCAAACAGCAGATCCTCGCACCAAAGGAGAATAACGAATGTGACGATCACGGAAATGATAAGCTGCGTCGTAACACAACCGCCGAGCGTTTTCTCGGCGCTGTCATGGTCGTTTTTGCCCATGAATATTGATGCCCGAGGAGCGCCGCCGGAGGCGACAAGGGCTGCAAACGCCGAAATTATGAGAATGAGCGGCAGGCAAACGCCGACGCCGGTCAGCGCAAGGCTGCCGAC
>JAUMVS010000259.1:0-590 GCA_030530045.1 Phoenicibacter congonensis | reverse complement strand
TGTGCCCTATGTAAACGCGGTCAACGATGTTGTACAGCATATTCACAAGCTGTGCGATCACCGTCGGCACCGCGAGCTTGGGCAGCAGCTTTTTAACCGGCTGCGTGCCGAGAAATGTCTTATCGTCCTGCATGGGTGTCCCTTCTTTGCAATGATGAAGGATGTTAGCACTTTTCGGGTTTTCTGTCAACCGCTTGCGGCGGTGTGCTATAATACGGTCGAGGTAGAAGTGTAATGCAAAACAGCCGAAAAGCAGAAAAAATAATATCCGTTGCCGGAACGGCGGCGCTCACTGCGGCGTTTGCGCTGTGGCTTACGGGCAGCGGTTACGGCGCGGTCGGGTATATCGCGGCTGCGGTGAGCGCGGGGCTCATGCTCTGGCTGTGCCTGCGGTTCGTGCCGGCGTGGTGCGAGTTCTGGCGCACACCCGGGCTTGGAATACGCGAGAGCGGCAGCGAAAAAAGCGACTGCGCCGGAATTTTCGCGTGCGTCCTGCTGTGGGATGCCGTGATACTCGTTATCGGGTACCTCCTGCGCGCAATGCTCGGTTATGACGAAACCGCGGCGGAATACGCCGGAGTGTGGCTCAG
>JAUMVS010000030.1 GCA_030530045.1 Phoenicibacter congonensis | reverse complement strand
AGAGAGATACGGTTAAGAACTCGCCCTTTGACTTGCTCATTTTACCTGTTTCGTCATTCAAGTGATGAACGTGGAACCAATAGTTGCACCACTTATGTCCGAGAAATGCCTCACTTTGTGCAATTTCATTTGTGTGGTGTGGGAACATATTGTCAATTCCGCCACAGTGGATGTCCATGTACTCGCCAAGATGCTTCATACTTATGCATGAGCACTCAATGTGCCAGCCGGGATAGCCAACTCCCCATGGGCTGTCCCACTTTAATGCCTGGTCTTCAAATTTAGACTTTGTGAACCAGAGGACAAAATCGTTTTTGTTTTTCTTATTTGTGTCTTCGGTAACATCGTCACGAACGCCCACCATAAGTTCATCTTCTGACTGATTGCCGAATACGTAATAGCTATCAAGCTTTGAAGTGTCAAAATATATATTTTCGCCTGCCTTATATGCATAGCCTTTCTCAAGAAGGACTGAAATCATATTGATAAATTCATCGATACAGTTAGTAGCAGGTTCAATAACATCAGGAGTTTTAATATTAAGCTTTTTGCAATCCGCAAAGAAGGCGTCAGTATAGAATTTAGCGATTTCCATTACTGTCTTATGCTCTCTTTTTGCGCCCTTAAGCATTTTGTCTTCGCCCTCATCAGCATCGGAAGATAAATGTCCAACGTCAGTAATATTCATTACTCTCTTAACGTCGTAGCCCGAATATCTGAGTGTTTTTTCAAGAACGTCTTCCATAAGATAGCTTCTTAAGTTACCGATATGCGCAAAATGATAAACTGTAGGTCCGCATGTATACATTGCTACCTTTCCTTCAACATTTGGTTTGAATTCTTCAACCTTTCCGCTTAAAGTATTAAATAATCTCATCTTCTAATCTCCTGTATAGTTTGAATTCTTATTTTCAATTTCCTTAAATAATAAATTTACTAAATCTGCATCTTTAATTTGTATCCCTCTTACAACCTGAGCAACTCTGACAGTTTACTTCATCATTATTCATAAGATAATTCATACCTTCGATAAGATCCGCCGGCTGCTTCAATATGCATATTGCCTGCGAAGAAATGCCCTCGCCGCTTCCGGTAAAGCCAAGTCCTTCTTCAGTCGTTGCTTTGACATTAACCTGGTCTATATCAATGTTAAGCGCCCGAGCGATATTTTCATTCATCATGTCAATATACGGTCTGAATTTAGGTGCCTGAGCAATAATAGTTGCATCGATATTTCCGATGAAGAAATTATTCTCACTTAATAAGTTTCCAACATGCTCTAAAAGTTTGATGCTTGAAATCCCCTTATATTTAGGATCTGTATCCGGGAAATGCTTTCCTATATCTCCAAGCGCAGCCGCACCAAGAAGTGCATCCATAATCGCATGAAGTAAAACATCCGCATCCGAATGGCCTAACAGTCCCTTTTCGTATTCTATTTTCACGCCACCAACGATTAAATCTCTTCCTTCAACGAGTCGGTGAACATCATATCCCATTCCGATTCTCATATTTACTTGATTCCTCTATACTCAATTCCGCCAAGGTAATCCTTCACAAGAAGATGTAGCTTATTAAGTGCCCTTTCTTCATCTGTAACCGGATTTTTATAAACATAAACCTCTTGATAAAGCTCTTCCTTAATAATTCCGCGCATTACATCAACTGAGGCTACAATATTATTGTTACCCTGGACATAAATTCTGTCTCCGCTTAATATAAGCCCTTCAACATTTACTCCTTCTTCAATAATTACACTTCCAGGAGTCATAATGATTCCTGTAACATCACTTGAAACAGTGATATCTGTTGATGAAAGAATCTTTCTGTATTTGCCCTCGTAGCTTACGTCGTTTTCAGAGTCATAATAATGCTCGATGCTTGGAAGGAATTTAAGTGCCTCCGTTACCATTGCCTTTTCATTAGAAGCATCGTTTGCAGAGTGTGTACCGAAAAGTGCGTAGATATTTTTGCTCGCTATATTGTCGGTCTCCTTAATGTCCTTGGCAATAATTTCGACCGGCTTTTTTTCCGAACCAAATACAACAAACGCACCTTTCATGTTAACATTGCCATCAGTGACAATCCTGTCTGACTCAATTGCAAGCTGCGTCGACATTATGTTAACTCCGCCGAAGTGTTCACTTTCGTTATACAGAGCCTCTGCCTTACGCATTTCCTTTGGAGAATGCGTCCCGGCATAGACATTGCCGATAATTGTTGAAGTCTTGCCCGTTACGTAAATGCCTTTGTCAGCAGCCATCGCGTAAGTGAAGAGTTCAGGGTTCTCGTCATAGAGCACAATATCGCTCAAATCATAAAATACTTCAAATTCAATGTCCCTAATATATGAGATGCCATAGGCGAACGCGACGTCAATATTCTTAAGCGTTATCCGATTTCCATCAAGCACGAAGT
Organism: Phoenicibacter congonensis; assembly: GCA_030530045.1. Taxonomy (GTDB): domain Bacteria; phylum Actinomycetota; class Coriobacteriia; order Coriobacteriales; family Eggerthellaceae; genus Phoenicibacter; species Phoenicibacter congonensis_A. Next base: position 10,659 of record JAUMVS010000030.1, on the reverse strand, counting down.
AAGGTTGAATGTTATCAACAATTGTAATTTCGCCGACTTCAAGCTTTGGCACAACGCTTTTAAGACTTGAAATAAGGCTGTAGTTGGCATCTTCCTCAGAGCCTGTCATTTTGTACTTGTCCTTAATCAGCTTAAGCACTGTCTTCTTGTATAGCTCGTTCGCTTCTGCCTCAGTGATATTGACATTCCCATCGTAATAAAGCCTGCTCAAAATGTCATAAGCTTCAACCGATGCTTCGTCAGCCTTCTGCTTCATGTCCTTCTCGATTGACTTCTTTGCCTTGTCGAGACCATCAATGCCTCGCGTTACTACGATGCTTTCCTGCTTCTTCACAAGATATTCCGTCATCTTGGCGGAGCACGTCATGACGCCCATAGCAATTAAAAATATTAATGTTGATAAAAATACGCAAATGCTTGTAACGTATTGTCTCATAATCAGAATCCATTTTAGATAACAATGTTATTTATGATGAATTCCCTTATTATTACTTTAAAATTACTCCCCAATAATGCAAATACGACTTAAAAATATGTCATAATTATCTCAAAAGTTTATGCATTTAGACATAAACATACAAAGTAAATTCTACCACAAACCGCCGTATAAATCTATTATTTTGTCGCACTCTCCATATGCCCACTATATTCTTGTGCGTACTGCGACAGGAATTTTATGTTATAGTATACGTGGAGGGAAACAATAATGAATACAAAACGCTTTACTGTTGATAATGATGGGATGAAAATACAAGGAATCGCGTATTTACCCGCAAATTCTACTGATCCTAATCAGGTTAAGAAAAGTCCTGCGATTATTATGTCGCACGGGTACTTAAGCAATCTTCATAATTTTGAGTATTTTGCGACGCAGTTTGCGATGATTGGCTACAACGTCTTCACTTTTAATTTCTGCTGCGGGTCTGACGAAACAGATCCTGAGCTTATGAGTGACGGCACGACTACTAATCTATGCATTGAGGGCGAAATTAGCGATCTGATTGCAGTTTATAACTATGTAAGCACACGCGATTATGTTAAAAACGATGAAATAATACTTTGGGGCGAGAGTCAGGGAGCCTTTGTTTCAGGTCTTAGCGCGGCAAGGCTTCAGGAGAAAATCAGTAAGCTTGTCATGATTTTTCCTGCTGTTTGCATTCCTGACCATGCGAGGAGGGGTACACTTGGTGGCTCAAGCTACGACCCGAAGAATCCTCCTGAGCTGATTTACACTGAGCGTGCCATGCTCTCGAAGATTTTCGTCGATGATGTCAAGGACATGGATGCCTACTCGGAGCTTGCAAAGTACAAAGGCGCGACGCTTTTGATTCAGGGCACTTGCGACAGCATTGTTGTCCCTGAGTATCAGTATATCGTAAAAAAAGAATTCGATCTGACCGATAACATAGAAAATGCAAACGCCCAAATAACAAATTCAAATCATCGACTAAAGCTTATGATGGTGCGAGGAATGGACCATTACACAGGTGGTGAACACAAGGAAGCGCTTAAGGATTCCATCAGGTACTTTATAGAAGGAAAGGAAGAAATATTCTCATTCCGAATTATTGTGACAAATGTCGTAGTCACTGATGATTCAGGCTCAATATTATCACAAGACGTACACTTTACAGGATACTGTGAATCGGATTTGTTCACCGGAGCAATAATTCATGGTGTCGACCACCAAAAATACATTCAGAATATAAAAAATAATAATCAAAATTCGAATTGTAATAAAATAAATATTCAAGAGTTAACACACACAGAAAAAATAACAAATCAAGAGCCTACAGATAAAGTAGAATTAAATATTCAAGAGTTAACAGATACAGTAGAACCTGATAATAAAAATGAATCCGCAACCTGCATCGAAATGCGTGCAGAATACACATTCTCAGGGGTTGATGCAGACGGAAAACCTTGTAAACTCAATGTATGTAATATCAAAAGAGATGGCGAGTGGAGACCGACAATTAAAACAGATTCCAAAGCATTATCATGGATTAACGATGCTAAATTGTATGCAATTGTTGAGCCAGGCACTAAGGGTCCGACAATTCGCATATACAAAGAGCCCCTTTAATTTGCATAAAATATATACGGACAAAGATCCCCGCTAATTCGCATAAAAATATGTCCGGACAAAGGTCCCCTCTAATTCACACTAAAAAAGACCGACACAAAATAATACCGCCGCAAGATTTATCTTGTGGCGGTATTAATAATATCACTCTAAATCAAAAGTATCCCGGATGTAAATATACAGTGTGTCATTTCCTTCGTACTCTCTTTCGGCAGTTTTGTCGATTCGTGCGATAATCATGTTGTTTTTGTTGTTGTATGGCGGTGCGAGGTTAGCAAAGTATTGCGCCGGAACGTGGTACCTGTACTCTCTTACATATTTTTCTGCCGGGTTGATATTATTGTCCGGCAGAAGTCCTGAGGCGTATTTGATGACATTTTCGCTTGTTTCTTTGTTGTCGGTACCGAAATCAAAATCGACGTAGTCGACTCGACCCTTAAGAGGCTTACCTTCGGCGTCTTTTTCATTCTTCTCATACCAAAGTACGCACTTGTTGTAGCTTGAAGGGTCCTTTGATGATTTGATTAATACATACAAATAAAGTCCTTCGGTTTGCGCCTTCTTAAACTGTTCTTCCGATAGGTAAAGTACCTTCTTTGTGACAACCGTGTCAGGCTTTGTCGGGTCTGCGAGGTAGTCAGGAAGATCAATTATTTTCATTGAATAATCAGGCATGTCGCTATACTGCTTAACTGTTGTGTCTCCCTGATTGTTACGTCTATAAACTGCCGCCTCTTCTAAGTCAGCGCCGACATAATTGATATTACCGATAATGTCGGCAGGGATTGCAGCTCCTTCGTTTTTCGTATTGTTCCTAATAGTCTGAATTCCAAGTAATCCTGAACCACCGGATTTTGAAAAGTGCAAAAGGTCGGATGTCTGGTTCCAGACAAGCTGATTTCTGTATATTCCCGCTTGTGGCTCGGAATACGAAAACTTGTAAAAATGCTTGTATACAGGATTCCATACAAATGTCGTCTTATCATATCCTGTGAATGAAGATCTGTATCTGTCACACAAATACTTATTCGTGTTCCACTGTAGCAGATTTTCTTCAAAGGCACTTAAGGCTCCGCCGCCTCCGCCACCCCATTCAGAAATAACTTTGGCAGAATTATTGAATACATATCCTTCTATCGTTTCATTCTTTGCAGGAACAATAATCGAGCCTGCATCAGCACCGCTTTCTTCAATATATACAAAATCCGTCGTCGGGTGGCTTAATGTCTTATCATCATATAAAGGCTTTGACAACGCTTTATTTGCCATGCTTTTTATAAAGTCAGAAAACATTTCTCTTCCTGACCCTTGAACCAAAACTCTGTCTGGCATGTCCTTCTGATAGTCAGGGTCTATAGTCCAGTAGTTGCTCGTTTCACCCTGCTTCTTAATCTTTTTAAGCTTTGCGTTTGTCACCGTCTCATTAACAATGCTTTCCTTTGTAATGTCTTCATTCTGTACGCAGTAAAGCATCTCAAAAAGCCTTCCGATATTAGTAGAAGCCTTGTTGCCACCCGCACTTATTAATGTATAAGGGCATGCGATTCCGACTTCCTCTGCAATTACTTTTTTATATATCAAAAGTACATTTTCAAACGACAAATCATTTGATGAGGAGTACGTGTTCGTTTGCGCAGAAACCGAGCCTCTTATCAATTCGTAAAGTTGCTTTGCATAGTCAAAACCACCGTCGCCGTTAACACCAAATATTATTAGGTCGCTGTTTTCAATGTCTGTCGCTGTTACATCTGTAGGTATTCTTACATTCAAAGTCACCTTATGTCCGCTTCCTTCCCATGATGAAAGCGCATTTTTATTTACCTCACAGTATTTCTCATTAGTTGTATCCCAAATACCGTAACGTATATCTAACATACTATTTGGTGTATACTCTTCAAATATATCCTGCATAGTGAACAATTTGAATGTCTCGTTGTTGATTACCGTATTTCTAATATGGTCTTTAAGGTAAATTCTGTTCTTTTCACTTGGAGACGAATAGTTTACATAACCCCCGGTATCTATAAGTGACGCTGATGTAAATCTTGTACCTGAAACTATCTCATCGTGAACTTTTCCACTTGCCTCTTCATGCCATATCCAGCCATAGTCTTTACTCTTTGAAGGGTCCTGATTGTGGTATTTTGAGAACATCATAACGTCTTCTACTCTTCTTGAATAATCAAAGCCAACGGTATATGAGGACGTGTCGGTTCTGTATTCCCACTTATTGCCGGTCAGATGCGCATAGTATCTGCCGTTCTCAGCTGAAAATGTATCATTAATGTCTCCTGATACTCTGTAGAAGGCATTATTTACACCGTATGATGTCTGAGGCCATCCGAATGTTAAGTCATAATGTCCTAAAGAAGCACCGACATATTTATATATTTCTTTTTTTTCTGTCCAGTTTTCATGGTTTATCACTAGTATTTCTTTATCATACTCGCCACCAGTAACTTCATTAGCACTAACAACCGTATAGTACCATGAATCGGTCTTTTCTTCATCTTCACCTACGTATTCAAAAATTGGTCTGTAATATTTCCCAGTAAAATCCGTAGTATTACCATATGAATCATGCACAAAATAATCAATTACAGGCTTCGTATCTCCAGTTCCTGCTCCACCGGTCGCCGGTCCCATGCTCGAGGTAACCGAATCGATTGCATATATTCCACCATTATCCACACCAACATATTCATAGTAGCCTACTCTTGATTTTGCCGGAGTAATATACATCGCCGGTATGTCAGCCTTTACATTTGGATAAAATGATGTCTGACCATAAGTTGAATTGTTGTTATATCTGCCGCCTGCAGACCTGATGAAAAAGCCCTCAAGTTCAGAAGGCGAAATTGGCTTAATAGAAGCACTTTTTCCGTAAGATGTATTAGCTGAGTTAAGAATTGCACCGTTTTCCCCTCCAAGGACGTACTGAACATAATCGTACGTATAGTCCGGTACTATCTCAAGAATGTTAAGGTCATAGCTGACTCCGCCGTGTTCTGAACCCGGAATCTGCAGAATTCCCGCCTTTTTCTCCATATCAACAGTCGTTGTCTCAACGCTTACGCTGTTCTTTTCATATAATGAACAATACTGGTATGACTGACCTGACACATTCACATAAATATCATTTGTAACTTTATTTCGTAAATATGCTGTATCCTTAACCTTTTTATTTTTATTAGCTGCTGCTACGCTCTTTTTAAATTCGAGCTCTAGAATTATAGAAAGCGGATTCTCGTAAGCGTGTCCTGTAACATTGCCCGATTCATCCTTAACCTCTACAATTCCGCCAATTCCTGTTACCTTAAACGCAGTCACATATTGCGCCAGCAGATTTGCATCGCTTGATGTGCCTGCTGATGGGATAAGTGATACAATTTTTGACTTGTCTATTTCCCTGTAATGCGCATTTTCCGGATCTGCACTTAAGCAAAAATCGGCAATCGTTGCCTTCTTGATGTAGAGCTTATTTCCATCCTGCCAGATAATTTGAGCGTTAAGCTTAGTTTTATCAAGGACGCCGGTGCCTGACACCGACTCAAACGTTCCAAGGGCCAGATAATTAGGGTAAGTGTCGTCAAAATCGGCAACAATCGTTTCTGACTCCATCGCATAATCGACAATCTGATTGAGTGTAATCTGAAGCTCCTGCTGAAGCGAAACATCGACTGTGTCCTTGTTATACATGCGAAGTGAAGTCGTCAGCAAATAACCGATTCCACCTGCAACAATCGCAGAAATCGTTATCGCCACAAGCAATTCAACAAGCGAGAATCCCTTATTATCTTTTCCCAACTTCGATTTTTTAAATAACATCGTTATCTATAGACCTTTACTTAAATTCTCCAATTGTATGCTTTCCGGTCGTAGTCACAAGCTGCACCTTTGCAGTTCTGTTCCCACGTAGCGGCGTTATATCAAACACGATAATTCCATCATCATAAGTCCCGTCAGCGTCAACGTCGAAATATACGTTTCCTTTCGCTTTGTCAAAAGTAAGATTTAAAGGGAAACTAAGTGCAGTTCCTGCAGGCACAGCCTCGGTTACAAATCTGGCACTAATCGTAGTTTTCTTACTTGAATCTTCGCCATCAAGATATACCGTATCACTTATTATAGGCGTAACATCAGTCTGTGAAACAGTAGCGACATTGGCACTTCCCGTATTATCGATGCTTAGCTCAAACTTACCTGCCTTGTACATGCTGTTAGCTCTTGCATCATAAATCGAATCGTTAAGTCTTGTTGCGCACTTCATCGCATCCTTACTAAACACAAGACCTATTCCAAGACTTGCACCGCCAACCAAAACGCCCATAATTGCGATTATCACTATGAGTTCAATAAGCGAAAAACCCTTGTTATTCATCTCTGTCCTTTTTTCCAGTTCTCGAAGTATACAAAGTTAATGTAATCGGTATTAAGATCTAACGAAGAGTTAGAAGTAGTCCCTTCGATAAATTTGTATTCGCGGTAGTCAGGATGGTCCTTCATCTTAGCATTAGTCAATTCATCTACTTTTGCCGGAAGCTTATAAGTGCCGCCGCCTCCATAAAAGCTTCTGCCCTCATTTAGCAGATAATAAATGAGCAGATTTTTCATCTGAGTGTTAGAACCCGGTGCTGTCTCATCATGGAATCCGCCGTTGTCGATAAGCTTCTTAAGCTCCTTTTCAATTCGCTTGTTAAGAAGTGTCGAATCATAGGTTACACTTAACTTCTTACCATCCTTAATAGTCAGCTTTCCTGTACACACAAGGAAGCCCTGAATCGTCAAATCCGATGACACCTTAGCGTCGCCCTCAACGATGACAAATGCCTTGTGAGGGTTTGTTCCTGTAAGCTCGCTTGCCAAATCAACTTCCGAGGAACTCTTAATATATACAAAATTGCTGCCAAATTCCTTCAATTCTTCCTGTGCTTTAGTAGCATCTGCTGCCTTTATTGCACCTGCTCCGCCTGCTGCATTTTGAAGTCCCCAAAGCCAGAAGAACCTGCCTGCAGGCAGTTTATCAGCATCATCCTCTAAATCCTGCTTGTGAATATTCTTAGTATCGGTTGCAGACAAAGGAACATCTGCCATGCTGTCAAGATAGGTGTCAAGCATTCTGTATCTTTTATACAAATTAGCACTATAGGATGTGAACGCGTTAGAATCCGTATATGAAGAAGGATCTGTCACCGTAAGGTTATTTCCTTCATAGTTCAAAACCGCGCCGTTCGCATAAAGTCTTGTCGATGCATTTCCAACCTTTATTGTCAGCTTGTCCTTATATGCCTCCATCCTGTCAAGCATTTCGGTTTTAATATCATATGCGGTTGGTTGAGCACCTGTATCAGCGCCATCGATAACTGCTTTTACATATGCAGTCTTGGATTCATCGTCTTTAAAATTAAGATAACAATACGCATAAATCATCGCCGAATTATCGGCATCAAGCTTAACGTATGTGTACGGCTTTGCCGAATCTATATATGAATATCCGAACCAGTCAGAAGGAATTGAGACTGCATCTGAAATAAACGGATCTGCATTTCCCGCTTCGCAAATTCGTGGATTTGTATCTTTAAGAAACTCTGTCGGCATCAAAATAATGTCCTGAGTCATCTTAAGCGCAACGCTCTCAGGAACTGAGGCGTCGCTTATTTTGCCTGCATTAATAATTAACTTAAGGTAATCTGTCTTAGGCGGAGTCTCAGCCTTTCTATTATTCTGTATATCTGAACCCGGTTCGATTTTATCCTTCGACATATGATTAATGAACGCATTTCCACAAAGCAATAACGTCTTTAAATCAGACATGTCAACATTCGCCTGCTTAGCATTTATGACAATTGATGAAGACCTTGAAGAAATGTTGTCATTGTCGGCACTTGCCTTTTCGTAATCATTCCGGCTTGTAATTATCGCTTTCTTAGTTGTCAGCTTTTTCGTTCCGGCTTCACCTGTCATCTGACGCGCCCCGTCATTATATCCGTAGTAGCTTCCCCTAATGTTAACGGTTGTTGCACCGTCAGCGCCTGAATTAATCTGCAAATCATCCGCCGCAAACAAATCACCGTTCACCTTAATTACCGATGGCTTGTTGACTTCGATATTTTCAAACCATATCTGGTTATTAAGCATTGTATTGTTCTGGTTTAGGGAAAATTCGCCGCCATTTAATGTGATATCACCACCGGACACAACATAAGCCGCATCGTTGATTTCAAATTTTGAATTATCATTAAGTGTAATTCCACCGTAGTCAGCAGCTTTCTTGTATGAGCTCACATTATCTGCGATTTCTGTGAACGGTAAAGTTCCGCCATACACATTTCCGTTTGCCTTAACGATTGCATTGCTTTCAAGCTCAATGCCGTCATTTGCAAGTATTGCGTAGTCGTATGCTCTGTTATTAGTAGTAAAAAAGCTTACTCTTGGAACCTCAACTACGATGTCTGTGTTAATCTCAGAAATGTATCCGACATTTTCATTTGCATCAGGGTTTGACTGAACTTTTACTCCTTCAATGACAATGAATCCGATTTTCTCAATGTTAACATCGCTTTCCGATGAAATTGTATAGCTCTCACTTCTTGAAGAATTGTTGTAATACTTAATCGTTCCGTATTTTTTAACGATTGCCCTTGAGGCCTTGTCGCTGCTGCCCTTTTTAGATGTGTCTTTAACGACATATGCACTGAATTTGTCAGCCTGATTCAATGCAATATCCTTATAAAACGCCGTAATGAAAGCCTTCTTGAACGATTTGTAGGCTTCCTCTTCATCCATATATGTACTGTCATCGCTTTTTTTATATTTTGACAAAACATCATTATATGTTTCGCCCATAATCTCGGAACACTCCTGGCCGATTCCGTTATACAAATCATTGAGTGCCTTTTCAGCATAATAGAACTCGTCCTTAGTCCTTCTGTCGATGCTTCGCATCTTAAAATTGACCGTTACGGTCGCAAGAATAATCGAGGCAAGCACTGCAACAAACAAAAAGGCAACAAGAACGGTTATCATTACCGAACCCTTGTTGTCTTTACTGATTTTATTAAGTTTTTCGAATGAATTTGTCTTTCTCATTCAATAACCCTTTATTCAGCCTCTGCGCCTGTCTGCATTGTCGACGTATAAGTTCCAAGAACCTCTGGCTTTCCATGCTCTTTTATCTCAACGGTCACGTAGTAAATTCTGTCCTTTGACTTTGAAGTGAACAGCTCGCCGCTATTTCCATTTTTATCCTTTAAATTCGAAAAAAAGTAGACATCATCGCTTTCATCATCAGTGGTTGACGCGCCTGCTAAAAGCGTTATCGCATCCGGAATTATTGAGGTTTTGTTATACGATATAGTCTCACTATATCCACTTCCGGATACGTTAATCGTGACCTCGCTTCCGTTAATTGTGCTTAATTCATTAATTCCATCCTGCACGATGAAATAGACGTTATGCCTTTTCCCTGTCGTCTTATCTTCGATTTTAATGTTCTCTTTTTTAATTGGATCCGCAATATTGCTTGAGCCATCCTTAACGTTTTCAGACAATGTGTAAAAGAGATAAATATCCGGTCCTGATACCCCGCTGTCAACCGGCTCAACAAAATATCCTGTATACACAAGGTATTTAAGTGACTTATCCGAAGCGGTTCCTGTCTTATATTCAACTTCGCACGAAACCTTTGTGCTTGATGTTTCAGAGTCGTCCTTAATCTCAATATTAATGTACTTTTGAGCAGTATTTTTATACGAATCCTTAAGCGTTGCAATGTCCGAATCGGTAACTGAATTTTCCGCTGCAAGGTTTTCAATTGCCTTGTTATCGTACTTGTTTATTTCCCACGAAAGCACGGCATTCTTATTAGAATCAACCTTGTTAATCTGTGGAAGCTCCCTGATATTTGCGTCGCTCACATCACCAATATCATCAGCGCCTTTAGTCTTATTCTTGTAATTTTCAGTCGCAATTGTAACAACCGCATCATACGTAATTCCCTGAGTTGCGGTTACATTTTCATAAGTTACGGTATATGGCGGGACATTGTTAAGGTTCCCTTTTGTTAATGTTCCGTCTTCATCAAGCGGCAAAAATGACACATCCGCTCTTTCTACAGCCAGGTCATGTAACTCCTGAATGGATTTTCCTTTAACATCCTCCATTACACCTTCTGCAAGTGAAGTTACGTTTTGAAGCTTCTGTGCCCTACCGTTAATAGTTGAGGCCTGTGTGAAAGTCTTAAGGAGTGGTACGAATACAATGGCAAGAATTGCAACAGCAACTAAAACCTCTACAATTGAGAGACCTGAGTTGTCGTTTATTATGCTTTTGTTGTCACTGCTTCTCTCCATTTAATCACCAATATTTATATTTACATCATTTAATAAATATAGCCAGCCAACAATAACATCACACTAAAAATTAAATTATTCAGCCAGCCAACAATAACAATACACTAAATTTTAAATAATTCCCCCTGCTGGTCCATTAGGCTTAGAAGGAGTAGATTCACTTTCAGTATTGTTTTCAGGCTTATTCTCTGATTCATTCTCAGATTCATTTTCAGGTTCACT
>JAUMVS010000258.1 GCA_030530045.1 Phoenicibacter congonensis | reverse complement strand
GCAGTAGTACCGTCTATCTTGACCGCACTTGCCTCCGCTGTAATACTGCCAGTTGTCGGTATAGCGTTATTAGCTGCCAATTCTGCCATATTCGCAAAACGCGCCGCTGTCCGTTGTAGGGCCTGTGGTGCAACACCACGGCCCATCAGTTTCTCAGGATTCTTCTTGAGGTATTCCGCTAACCTCTCCTCTAACGGTTTCATTGTCACCACCGTTCCTATCTCTAAATTCCAGTATCTTCGGTACTAACTTATCTTCTTGGTTCAATTCTTTGAGGTCTTGCACAGCTTGCAGCACAGACTCCACATTTACGCCAGTAACCTGCTTATCCATCCACTGATTCGCCTTATCTAAGAGAGCTTCCATCAGCAAGTCCACAGCACTCCTATGCTGTATATCCAGTAAATGCTTAATCTGCTCCTCAGCCGCGTCAAACAGACTGCGTATAGAATCCCGTACATCTTCACTGCACGCTTGCCACAGCTTGTTATAGAAATCCGTATACATCAGCCAATTCCAATGCCGGAAAATATGGTCTCCGTCTATCTTGACGTTAGTTACAATGGCATTAACCACCGATAACCGTTGAGCAAAAGTACACAGTTCGGGATAATACCTATCTGCCCCTACAACTATGGCAGTGATTTCATCCCCCATTCGCATACACTGCTCAGGTGAAAGCACAGGATTAACCTCAATCGTCTCGCCCTCATACTCGAAAGTAAAAAGTTGCGGTACTTTCGCCGCAACCCATTCATCTTGCTTCTTAAAGTTAATATTTTTTGACATTTTTAATCCTTTCATTCTATAATATAATCAACCAAATCACGGAGGTGTTATCCAATGCGTAGAACTATCCACGGCATTATAGATAAAGACACAACATTGCCTGTTTCTCGTGTCATTATTACTACTCCGTTCACAGCAACCCAAACAAACATAGAAAACGTGAAACACCAATCATTAGTAGCAGTGTGGGATACGGGCGCGAACATATCGTGTGTTCGTCCAGACATTATTAAAGCATTGGCGTTACCCGCACATCCGACGCAATACACAATGCGTAACACAGCCCCATTCAGCCAATATCAATGCCATATAATTATCCCAGAATGTCGTGCCATATTTTTAAATGTTGACATTTTGCCAGTACCGACAAATAGCGCGTGCCAAGTTCTCATTGCTATGGACATCATCAGTCAAGGATGCCTGCAAATGCAAAACGGCGTCTTTACTTTCCAATTCCCTGAAACGAAAAATTGCCGGTTCTTCTAAATCGGCAGGCCATACCACTACCGAGCAATGATAAAACTGTTGCGGTTGATTTTTTGGAAACACCACATCTTCACCTCGTTGATACGTCTTTTTACAGCTTTTCGGTCAGTTCTGCAATGCGAGAACGCCAAATATTTGGCAAGTCTACATATCCAAATAGCGGGTCGCCCTTAAAGGCTTGAATACACCGCTTCATGCCATTGTTACTCCCGGTAAACAGATGGCTGTCAGTCTGTGAAACAAAGTCACCATCCACAAACACCTTCGCACCAGACGATACACGACTGAGTATGATTTTAGCCATATCAACCGTGACATTCTCAAACTCGGTCAAGAACAATATTTCATTATCCTTAATCTCACTACCACGGCACGCTGCCAAATCCAACAACCGAATCTTGCCTTGCTGAATCAGCATTTCTACCTGCATCCGATCACCAAACTTAGAGGTCAAGATATTGCCCAATGCACCCGATAACAGCTTATCGTTGACAGTACCGGGCAAATAACCTAACGCCTGCACGCCGCGCACCGCCACAGGATTGCTCGCTATAACCACACGGTCATATTTGTAAGTGTCTACAAGGTGCATAGCGGCAGTCAGAGCCAACAAAGTCTTACCAGAACCCGTCTTACCAGATATAAATGTGACAGTATTATTCATCAGACTATCAATGGCGCACCGCTGGAACTCATCTTTGGGTTTAATCTTATCTCCCATAGATACCGAACGCAGTTGTTTATTGTATACCGGCACAAATTCTTCGCCCGTCCAACGAAAACATTCACGCATTTCCATATCCATATCCGCATAACAGATCAGATACTCATTCGTCAGACACCCAAAGCGGTTATCGTCCAGTTGGTTCAAGAATGTCGCATATTCCGA
>JAUMVS010000257.1 GCA_030530045.1 Phoenicibacter congonensis | reverse complement strand
CGACTTCAACATGTAGATGGAAAAACCTTACAGGCAGGAGTCACGAACGGTTAATTATTCTAACAAATTTGTATTCAATATTTGAAGAAAAAATTCCCAAGTTATCGGCGGAATTTTCTTAAAAAGGAAGGCGCATATTCGTCATCTGCATGCGCCTTTATTTCATCTTCTTCCGCGGAAAGCTTCGTGCAATTTTTATTCTTGCTCGCCTTTGTCTTCCTCTGAGGGAGGGTTAACGTCATTTCCGGAAGTGAGGCCAGCGGAAACTGATTCGCACAAAGTTGCACTTTCGTTTGCTTTTGCAAGCTTCTTTCTTTTGTGTCTTTTGACGAGTTTGACAATGAGCACGACGATTAGAACAAGAACAATGATTAATCCAAGGAGAATGCCGATGATTCCAAAGAAGAATTGGTTCGGGTTTTTCACAAGGTCGACAATGTTTGTGCTGTTATCGACCACTTTTCTGTTGTGCCAAGTGCTGTAGTAATCAGAAACGTTGGCAATGCCGTCGCCGTCGGTGTCATCAAATGACTCGACATATTTTGCAATCGCAGCCCAAGCTTTGAGCTGCTTGTTGCCATCCATGATTGCCTGGCTCTCCAGGTCTGTGACCACATTTCCGTCTTTGTCTTTCGGTGTGACTGAAAGCAAGCCATAAGAAGTGCTCAGCACCGAATTCATCATTTGCCCAGTGTAGAGGTCGGTCACAACGTGGTAGAGCTTGTCGTCTTCGACCTCAACTCTGTTGCCATCGGCATCGGTCAAGTAAACATCGGTTACTCGGTTGAGAATCATTCTGTTTGGGTTGTAGGTGAAGTTCAGGCCCGAGCTGTAGAGCCTTGCGACATTTAGCAGGTCGGAAAGAGACGCATCAATCTCGGCTGCAGTTTTAACTTCTTTTCCTGTGAAATAAAGGCTTAAGAGAGGGAACCCTGAAAGGCCATCCTCTCCGCTGCCAAGTGAATAGGAATTGTAGGCATCGGCAACTGTGATGTCACCAGTTGGAAGCGAGCCACGAATCGTGCCAGCAGGAGCAATTGTGATGTCGACAGCTTCGCCGGTCGCGCGCTCGGCTTCCTCACGGAAGGCGTCAGACATGAGGTCGCCAAGGTTCGATTCTGTGTGGTTGTTATAAACATCGTCAACTGTGTCAAAAGCGATGTCGTTTGTTGCAAGCACTTGCTCGTTTGTGTAACCAAAATTTGAGAGGTAGTCCTTGTCGACCTGGCTCATGAGCGAGTCAATTTTTCCTGAAGTTGCTTCGTCTTCTGCAATGTCGTCGCTGATTGGAATCAGTTTGTAGTTTGAAACTGCCCAGCGTCCGCTTTCGTTTTGCTCAATTGAAATCGAGCCCAAATTTCTGCCGTATTCTCCGCAAGAAACAATTGTCGTGTTGCCGACAGTGAGCGGATTATTTAGTGTGGTGTGCGTATGGCCACTGATGATGAGGTCGATGTCGCCAACATTTTTCGCAAGAATTTGATCTTCCGATTTGCTTTCATCCTCCGATGTTCCCGAGTGAGAAACACAAGCAATCATGTCAACATCTTCATTCGCTTTGATTTTTGCCACGGTTTCTTTTGCTGCTTCTGACTGGTCTTTAAACAGAAGTTCGCAGGTCGGGGAGTCATCGAGCGACTCTTTACCAAAGATTCCAAACACTGCGATTTTCACGTCGCCTTTTTGAATGACGACGTAATCTTTGACACCATAATTGTCAAACGCTTCTTTTATCATCTTTTGGTTTTCGGTGAGACCGTTAGCCTCCATCGTTTCCCAATCGATGTTGCTAACGACCATGGCAGGCAGAGTCTCTCCGGAAGCCACGGCTGCATTCGTCATGTTTGAGATGCCGTCGCTGTCGTAGTCGAACTCGTGATTGCCAAGTGTCGTTGCGTCAAAACCAAGAAAACCAAGCATGCGAAGCTCAGCTGCCTGCGTTTCAAAAACGCTTTGGATTAGCGTTCCCATTGAAAAATCGCCAGCGTCGAGCATGAGAGTGTCGGGGTTCTTATCCTTCTGCTCATTGATTAAAGTCTTCATGCGAGAAAGGCCGCCAACCTCGCTTTGGACGCCGTTTTCGGTCCAATTGAATGAATCAAAGTGCGAGTGTAGGTCATGCGTGAAAAGAACGTCTAGAGTTTTTGAGTCGTTGGCAAATGCGGA
>JAUMVS010000029.1 GCA_030530045.1 Phoenicibacter congonensis | reverse complement strand
ACGATTATATCAGTGCTGCACTATGGGGTCTGCACAATGGGGACGATGAGTTGTGTGTGGCAACACAAAACATGCTCTCACCTGCGGAAATGTGCAGATGCCAAATGGGGACGATGAGTTGTGTGCGGCGAGTCCTGCGGGGTCGCGAGGGAAAGCCTGCTTATGCAAGGAATGCTTTGATCTGTTTGCTAGCTTCCAGGGCGTCGTGCATGGCGGTTGCGACGAGGCTTGAACCAACGTGAGCATCGCCTGCGACGAAGATTTTGCTGTCGCCTGACTCGACTTCCGCAAGATTTGCATAGTCGCCAGAAGTTGCAACTCGCCCGTTCTCTTCGTTAGCCTTCACATGAAATGCCTGCAAGAGGTCACTTTCTGTACCAACAAAACCCTTTGCAATCAGGACAAGATCAGCTGGCAGAATTTCTGCACAGCACTCATCGTCCCCTTTGTGCAGGGTCTTGACGCCAGCGACGTGGCTGCCGTCTTCGGTAGTGAACTCGAGCGTGTCGGTCGAGAAAATGCGAGGGTCGCTGCCGTTTAGCTCGATGGCTTCGCGCTGACCATAGCCAGGTTCAACTGCTCCGCGCTTGTTAGGCCATTTCTCCCAGTCGACGTCGGTGGCTTCTGACTGAGGTGCAGAAGCACGAATCACCTGCTTGACGCTTTTAGCACCTTGACGAAGAGCGGTTGCAACGCAGTCAACGCCGGTGTCGCCGCCGCCAATTACGACAACGTCTTTGCCAGAAGCATCAACGCCAGGCTCTCTGCCCTCAAGCAATGCGCTTGTCGATTCCGTCAAATAATCGACTGCGAAAAGAACGCCGTCGAGGTCTTTGCCCGCAATGTCCACAACGCGTGGCGTGCGGAAGCCGCAAGCGAGAACCACAGCGTCGAAGTTTTTCAGAATTTCATCAGCCTTCGCAGAAGCATCGGAGTTAAGTTCAAACTCGATGCCGCTTTCTTTCATAAGATTAATTCGGCGCTCGATAATCTTCTTGTCGAGCTTCATGTTTGGAATGCCATACATCAGCAAACCACCAGGTCGGTCAGCCTTTTCATAAACCGTGACCTTAAAACCAGCGGCGGCAAGATCCCATGCTGCAGCAAGGCCTGCAGGGCCAGAACCAACTACTGCAACCTTTTTCGCGTCGGAAGCTGCAGGAGCAAGCGGCTTCACGCCTGCCGCCCAAGCTGCATCAGAAATTGCACGCTCGTTGTCGTGAATCGTGACTGCCTCATCGTGTAGCCCCAGGTTGCAAGCTTGCTCACATGGAGCAGGGCAGACGCGGCTTGTGAACTCTGGGAAAGGATTCGTGAGCGAAAGTCGGTCGGCAGCCTCAGCCAAGCGACCCTCGAAAAGCAGGTCGTTCATTTCAGGAATTGCATTGTGAAGCGGGCATCCTGTCGCCGAGCGCGAACCACAAAAAGTGCAGCCACACAGGCAAAACGGCGTTCCGCAATCCATGCATCGGCTCGCCTGCGCACGCTGCGTTTCAAGGTCTAGCGGCACAACCACTTCGTCGTAGGTCCGAACGGCCTCGCCCGCAACCACCACATTGTGGCCCTCGCGGTCGATATGTAAATATGCACCTGGTTTTCCCATCTCAGTTCTCCTAGTTTTAGTGCCGCTTCCGCAACTCCAGTTAGCCCCGCTAACCCGCCGAACCGGCCATCCTTCTGCGCTAATTCCTAACGCTAAATTTATCGTCCCGTGATAATCTCGAACGCGCGCTCTTCGGCTTCCTCTTGACCATGACCCAGCGCTTTTTGCTCGGAAATAATCTCTTGAATGTGCCTGTAATCACGCGGAATTACCTTCACGAAATCTTCTTTAATTCTGTCGAAGCGATAGAGCATCTTAATGCCTCGGCCAGAACCTGTGCGTTTTGCATGCTCGGCGATGAGGTCTTTAATGAGCTTCAAGTCGTCTTCAGTTGGCTCCTCGATGTCAACAAGGTCGTGATTGCAGCGACTGTCGAGCGTATGCTGCTCGTCGTAGACATAAGCAACGCCGCCGCTCATGCCAGCCGCGAAGTTCAAACCGACCTCGCCAAGAATGAGAACCGTGCCGCCCGTCATGTATTCGCAACCGTTGTTGCCAACGCCTTCAACAACCAGCGTAGCGCCAGAATTTCTGACAGCGAAGCGCTGGCCCGCAAGGCCGTTTACAAATGCACGACCGCCAGTTGCGCCATAGAACGCAACGTTGCCGGCTATAACGTTTTCGTCTGACTTAAACGCTGCACTCTTGTGTGGGTGAATTGACAAAATGCCGCCTGATAGGCCTTTTCCGAAGTAGTCGTTCGCCTCGCCGATGACATTTAGCGTCAAACCGCAAGGAATAAACGCGCCGAAGCTGTTTCCAGCCGAGCCATAGCAATCAACCTTGAGCGAGTCCTCAGGAATTCCCTCTGGGTGAGCCTTCGTGACCTGCGAGCCGAGCATCGTGCCAACGCAGCGGTTCGTGTTCGCAACGTCAACAGTGAAATGCTGAGTTAGCAGCCTCTTGCGGGCATCTTCTGTGTAGGGCAGAAGAAGTGTCGCATCCAGCGTGCCCGAAAGCGCGTCCTCAGGAGCAAGCGCTTCGAGGCTGTGGCGGCAATCGGCACCAGGAATGGAGAGGCAGAACTCGGTCTTTGCGGCATATGTCACAGGCGACAGGTCGACCAGCTTTGCTTTCCAGCTGTCAACAGGCGCCGTTTGCTTCAAAAGCTCAGGGTGGCCGACCATCTCCTCAACAGTGCGGAAGCCAAGCTTTGCCATGTATTCACGCATCTGCTGAGCAACCAGCATAAAGTAGTTAACGATGTTGTCAGGGCTGCCCTTAAAGCGGCAACGGAGCTTGGAATTTTGCGTCGCAATGCCGACAGGGCAAGTGTCTTGCTGACAATCGCGCTGCATCAAACAACCCATTGCAATCAAAGGCATCGTCGCAAAACCGAACTCTTCGGCACCAAGCAGGCAAGTCATCGCAACGTCGCGACCGTCAACAATCTTGCCGTCACACTCAACAACTACGCGAGAACGAAGACCGTTTTGCAGAAGCGTCTGCTGCGCTTCTGCCAAGCCAAGCTCAAGCGGAAGACCCGCATGATAAATAGAATCGCGAGGTGCAGCGCCTGTTCCGCCATTGTTGCCAGAAATCAAAATCTTGTGAGCGCCGCCCTTTGCAACGCCTGTTGCAATGGTGCCAACGCCAGCTTCTGACACAAGCTTCACAGAAATTCGTGCAGTTGGGTTTGCATTTTTCATGTCGAAAATGAGTTCCGCGAGGTCCTCAATCGAGTAAATGTCGTGATGTGGTGGAGGCGAAATGAGGCTCAAACCAGGCGTTGAACGGCGGGTTTTTGCAATCCATGGCCAAACTTTGCTGCCAGGCAAGTGACCGCCTTCACCAGGCTTTGCGCCCTGTGCCATCTTAATTTGAATTTCTTTTGCGCTCATCAAATAGCGGCTCGTGACACCAAAGCGACCCGAAGCGATCTGCTTAATTGCAGAAAGTTTGCTGTCGCCATTTGGAAGAATCGTCTCGCGAGAGACATCCTCGCCACCCTCGCCGCTGTTCGACTTGCCACCAAGGCGGTTCATCGCAATTGCGAGGCACTCGTGCGCTTCTTGAGAAATCGAGCCGTAACTCATAGCGCCCGTCGTGAAACGCTTCACAATTTCTGAAGCAGGCTCAACTTCATCTATCGGAACTGGGGTTCTGCCTTCAAAGTCAAATTCGAGCAGGTCACGAAGTGTAATCGTGCGACCCGTTGGATGCATTGCTTTGCTGAACTCGAGGAATGTGTCGTAATCATTTTCGCGCGCAGCAGTTTGCAAAAGTGTGATTGTCATTGGGTTAATGAGGTGCTCTTCGCCGCCATTAGGGCGCCATTTTGTGATGCCCGAACTTGACAGCGCCGAAGGTGCAATCGATTTCTTCTGGTCTTCTGCACGCTGCTGACGCAGGTCGCATTCGTGTTGAATGTCATCAATTCCAAGACCACCAATGCGGCTCACAGTTCCTGCGAAATGCTCGTTAATGACGTCTTCTGCAAGACCAAGAACCTCGAAAACTTGAGCACCGTGATAGCCCTGCATCGTGGAAATGCCCATCTTCGACATGACCGAAACGATTCCAGCAACAACTGCTTTGTTGTAATTTTCAATCGCAACGTTCGAATCGAGAGAGATCGTCCCCTGTTTGCAGAAGTGGTCGATTGTTTCGTGTGCGAGATATGGATAAATTCCAGAAGCGCTGTAACCAATCAAAGTTGCAAAGTCGTGAGGAGTAATCGCGTCACCTGTCTCAACGACGATGTCGGCGTTCGTTCTAACACCGCAGCGCAGCAAGTGATTGTGGATGCTCGACACAGCCAAAAGTGAAGGAATTGGAGTTTGTCCTTCAATTGCTCTGTCAGAAATGATGAGGATGTTTGCGTCATCGCGAATTGCAGCGATTGCTTCCTCATGCAGGCGCTCGAGAGCCTCAGCCAAAGCATGCTCTCCGCCACCTGTTGGATAGGTCGCACTCAGCGTTGCCGACTTAAAGCCCTGAATTTTGATGTCTTTTAGAGCCTTGAACTGCTCTTTTGTGAGCAGAGGGGTTTCGAGTTTAATGAGGCGACAGTTCTCGCGAGAATCCTCAAGCATGTTGCCGTGGCTGCCAAGATAGAGCAGCGTTGAGGTAATAAACGACTCGCGAAGCGCATCAATTGGTGGGTTTGTGACCTGCGCAAAGAGCTGGTTGAAATAATCGTAGAGCCTGCGATCTTGCTGCGACAAACATGCAGGCGGAACATCGGCACCCATCGAAGCGAGCGGCGATTTTCCGTTCTTCGCCATTGGAAGAATTGCTTCCTGAACATCGTCGTAGTGATAGCCATGCGCAACTTGACGCACGGTCAAATCAACGTCGTCATCGACCTCGGCAGTTTCCGCATGGTCAACGTTGTGATATTTCCGAACAACATCGTCAATCTTTAAAAGATGCGAGTCGATCCATTCACGGTAGGGGCGCTCATGCGCAAAGCGGTCTTTGACCTCGTCATTAAACATCACGCGACCGTGCGATGGGTCGGTGACCATCATCTCGCCTGGCCCTAAATTGCCAGAAACGAGAATGTTTGCAGGGTCAACGTCAAGCGTGCCGACCTCACTCGAGAGAATCAAGCGGTCGTCTTTTGTAACGTAATAACGAACTGGACGCAGGCCATTTCGGTCAAGACTTGCACCAAGAATTACGCCGTCGGTGTAGGCAATTGCAGCAGGTCCATCCCATGCCTCGGTGAGCATCGATTGATATTCATCCAAAGCGCGGCGATGCTGCGAAAGCACTGGGTTGTGATCCCAAGGCTCAGGAATGAGCATCGACATAACGCGCGGAATCGAGCGACCGTTCATGTGCAAAAACTCAACGACATTGTCAAGCATTGCAGAGTCAGAACCCTCGCGGCTAATTACAGGCAAAACCTTCTGCAAATCTTCTTGCAGTTCAGGCGAATAGAGCTCAGGTTCGCGAGCAGCAACCCAATTTTTGTTGCCACGAAGCGTGTTGATTTCGCCGTTGTGAATGATGTAACGATTTGGATGAGCACGCTCCCAAGCAGGCATTGTGTTGGTTGAATAACGCGAATGCACGAGCGCCACCGATGTCTCGGTTGAAGCATCGGCGAGGTCTTGATAAAAACCGCGCATCTGCGTTGCCAAAAGCATGCCTTTATAAACGATGGTGCGAGAACTCATCGAGCAAATGTAGAAAATCTTGTCCTTGAGTGCGGAAGTCTTGTCGCCAGCTTTCTCGATTGTTCTGCGGCAGAGGTAAAGTTCCTTCTCAAACTCATCGCGCGATTTGCAGCAACCCTCAGGACGACCGAGAAAAGCTTGCTTGATTGTTGGCATCGATGCCAGCGCAGTCTCACCAATTCCGTGAGTGTCATGAGGAACATCACGCCAGAAAAGCAGTGGAATTCCGCACTGCGCACAGCCGTCTTCAAAAACGCGCATCGCATCGTGAACGCCCTGCTCGTCTTGTGGCAAAAAAACCATTGCAACAGCATATTTGCCCTCGCTCGGCAGCAAGTGGCCATATTTCTGCGACTCTTTGCGGAAGAAACGATGAGGGATTTGGAACAAAACGCCAGCGCCGTCGCCTGTGTTCTTCTCGAGGCCAACGCCGCCGCGGTGTTCCAAATTGATGAGCAGCGAAAGCGCATCGTCAAGCATTTGGTGAGAGCGAATGCCATTCAATTCAGCCAAGGCGCCAATTCCGCAAGCATCGTGCTCAAATTCCTCACGATAGAGCCCTTGCGCACAATTTTTCGCAACCTTCGATAGATGCTGCTGGTAGGGCTGGTTACTAACCTTTTTGTTCGTCGACATATTTTCCTCACCTTCATAAAAAGCCAAATTGACTTCAGAATTTTCACATGTGCGGCATTTCCCCATAAACAAATGCCTGCTAATTCCCGCAAAAATGCGAGACACGTTAGAAATTCACTTTAACAAGGCAAACTATGCGCCGTGTAACAAGAGAGTTAAATCTGGTTAAACTGCGCCCGTGAAACAAAGATTTAAAAAAGCACGGTTTGCGCCCTACTCCTCGTTTTCGACCTCAAAAGAGCTTTCAGAAATGCCTTCTGCTGAAGTTTGAGCGGAAGAATTCGCGGGAGTTTCGACTGCCTCACTGAACGCTTTCTCAAACGTTTTTGCATCGCTCGACTTTCCCTCGAGCAAAAGATTAAGCGCAGCTGCTCCTGCTTTATACGACGCAGAAGTTGCAGAATCGGCTTCCTTTTCAGCCCTACTAATTAATGTAGTGGCGCATTGTTCTATTTCTGCAGCTAAATCGTCGCTCATTTCTGGCTCAATAGCTGGGCTTTCTTCGTCGTCAGGCAAAGGTACCGCGAACGACATTTCGTGTTCTGCTTCTTTTTCCTCATAGGCTTTTGCAGCCTCAGCAATTAATTCAGCGGAATCGAAAACATCATCGGGCTTTTCTTCGAGAGCAAGCTTTTTGCGTTCTTTGGTAAGCCATTGCCATGGATCGATGTCAATGTCATTAATGATCGAATTTCCAATCCCGCAAAGAATGTAGACAGCAATCGCATCGAGCGTGTGATTGATGATGAGAGCAAGAATTGTTGAGTTGTAATAGCCGAGCCCCAGATCGAGCAGCACTTGACGATAAAACTCCTGGTAGTTGGTCACAAATGAACCGTGCGAAACGCGCATCACGAGGAAAAATGAAACAAGAGTTTGCACTACAACAATGATTGCAAGAGCCTTCACTGGAGTCCATTTGCCTGGCATTTTCCCCTTTGAATCACGGTGCAACATTACGCCGTAAACGACAGCAACAATCGCGCCTTCCGCAAAGAAGAGAAGGCTGCTTGGATTGTCGCGAACGAGCGCCAAAACCAGCGTCTTTAGGAAAGCAACGATTACACCAGCCGCAGGGTCGACCGCGCAAGCAACGAGAGCTGTGCCTGTTGTATCGAGCCAAACAGGCTGACCAATGAGGTAGAAAATAAAATAAATGATTAGATTTAACAAGAGACCAATCGCCATTGCGACGAGGTAGAGTCGCACTTTTGGCTGCCAGTGAAGGTAATTGCGAATTTTCTCTGGCGTCAAAATCAGCATTCCCCATTTGATGTCACCAAAGAAGTTGTCTTTGAAATATTTCTCCTCATCTTGCTCGCGCAAGCGAAGTTGCTGCAAAAAACTACCTGTCATAATGCCAGCTGGAAGGGCGAAAATGAACACGCCAGCTATGCTTGTTATGCTCGTGATAAATCGGCCGAGGTCTGACGTTGGGTGAATGTCTCCAAATCCAATTGTCGTGAGCGTAATTGTTGCCCAATAAAGCGCATCAAGGAAGTGGTTGAACGTTTGTGGTTCAAAAGTGAACATGATAATTGCGACAACGAAAATGTAGGCTATCGCTAAAAGAAGCACTGAGCCAAGCGTTTTGCGTTCGTGCATGAAAACATTTGCAATGATTGATAGTTGGCGCGAATATCTAAAGACGCGGAAGACGCGCAACGCACGGAAGAACAGGAAGCCCGCTGGCAAAATTTCAAGCGTAGGCAAAATCGCTAGCATGTCAATGATTGCAAGCGGCGTGAATGGAAACTTCACAAACTCGCGCCAATCACCGCGTCTGCCTGCGTGAATGTCGGCTGTCATCCAGCGCAAAAGGTAGTCAAATGCGAGCAAATAAACTGAAATTATGTCGAAGAAGCGAAGGACCGCCTGAGCCTCTGGCGGCATATCTTGCAAGCGAAAAAGCGTCGGTACAACGCTCAAAAGCGCAACCACTACTATAAATATGTCGTAAAAGCGGCTAACATGGTCGCCCTGCTGTGCGCGATTAACTATCTCACAGACCCTAGTTCTCATGGAATTCCTTTACGACTTAAATCGAAATAATTTTACAAGAGACAGGTGCTCTTTTTAAAAGATTTGAAACGCCTTTTACAAAAACTAAACCTTTATAAATGTGTGGCTTTTTAAGAGAGTAGATCTCGACTACTCACCCAGCCCATTCTTCCCCAAGTTCAAAAATTGGCATAAAAGCGTGGAAAGTGAATACTTCTGCATAACAAGGCGAAATTTATTAAAATGTAGAATTGCTGTAATTAATCAAATGATTAGGAGCTACCTTGGATTATAAAAACTTTCTAGTTCTCTCGGAACTTGAATCAGTCGAGTCTCACTCGCTCACTCAACGCGAACTTTCTGAACGCCTTGGAATTTCAGTTGGCGGAATCAACTCTATCGTTGGCGAAGCAAACGAGGCAGGCTGGATGGACGGCTCAAAACTGACCGAAGCTGGACTTGCGGCGCTCGAACCATACAGAGTAAAGCGCGCCGTGTTCATCGCGGCAGGTTTCGGAAGCCGTCTGGTTCCAATCACATTGAACACTCCAAAACCACTCGTTCGCGTTCACGGCCAGCGCATCATCGACTCGCTTCTCGACGCTGTTGTTGAGGCAGGCATCGAGGAGATCTACATCGTTCGCGGCTATTATGCAGAACAATTTGACCAGCTGAAATACAAATATCCAACGATTAGCTTCATCGAGAACCCACTTTACAACGAGGCAAACAACATCTCGAGCCTCATGGCTGCGCGTTATCAACTAAGCAACGCCTACGTCATCGAGAGCGACCTGCTTCTGTCGAACAAATCGATCATCAAGAAATATCAATATCGCTCGAACTACCTCGGCATTCCAATGGAGACATCAGACGACTGGTGCTTCGACGTCGACAAGAAGGGCCAGATTCAGAAAATTGGCATCGGCGGCGACGGCGGCGTTTGGCAGATGGTCGGCATCTCCTACTGGACCGAAAAAGACGGCAAGAAGCTCGTTGGCGACATCGAGAAAACGATTTCGATGCCAGGCGGAAAAGAGCGCTACTGGGACGAAGCGCCTCTGACCTATTGCTCCGATCACTACCAGGTCTACGTTCGTGAATGTCACGAGGAAGACATCGTTGAGATTGATACTTTCCGCGAACTTCAGGCTCTAGACAGCATTTATGCCTAATATAGCTAATTCTTAGCAAATGATAAAATTGAACTCAAAGCGCCAGTAAATTGGCGCTTTTTTGTTTCCTTTTCCGCAAAATAATTCTGAGACTGAACACTTCGACAGGTAAACAACAACGAATACCAGTGCTGCCTGTTCAAAGACTTGCGCTATTTGATAAAATTTGAGTGTTCATTTGTCGGAAAGGTTGGAATGGTTACAAGAAGAGACTTTTTGAAAGCAAGTGCCTTTTTTATTGCAGGCACAGCTTTTAGCGCAACTCTCTCGGGTTGCTCAAGCGACGGCTTTTCAGACAACACAGTCGTAATTTACTCGTCGAATGAGGGCGAGCGTAACGAAAACCTCATGACGGCGATTCGCAAAGATCTTCCAAACATCGATGTTCGCCTGAAATACATGGGCACAAGCAATGTTGCCGCAAGGCTGAAAACGCAGGGCGAAGATGCCGACTTCGACATCGCGCTCGGCATTGAAGCGGGTTATTTGCTCCAGGCGCAGGATTCACTCGTGTCGCTAAAAGACAAGTTTGACCTCTCGGTTTTCGAAGACGACCTTCGCATCAGCGACAAAATTATGCCTTTAACTCGCGAATGCGGATGCTTTGCTCACAACACCGAAGTGCTTTCAAAAGCCGGCATCGACGGTCCAACTAGCCTCGACGATTTGCTTGACTCGCGATTTGCTGGCAAGGTTTGCATGCCAAACCCAAAGGCATCGTCTACCGGCTATAACTTCTACTACAGCATGGTCAACTTGCTGGGCGAAGACGGCGCTCTAGACTACTTCGACGAGCTCGCTAAAAACGTTTACCAATTCACAAGTTCAGGCGGCGCTCCCGCAAGCGCATTGACCAGGAGCGAAGCTGGCCTTGGACTTTCACTAGTATTCCAACTCGTGAACGAAAAAAACGACGGCGCACCAATCGAGCTCGACCTCTTCCCCGAGGGCGTGCCTTGGACAATGAACGGCATCGGCGTCGTGAAAGGTCACGACAAACGCGAAGCTGTTTGGGAAGTTGTGAATTGGTTCTACGAAAAGGGCATTCTGCTCGACAAACAGGCATTTGTCCCTGACAAAGTTTTCAAAACTCAAAACACAAAAATCGAGGGCTACCCCGAAAACATTACATACGCAAACATGGAGGGCTTGTTCGACACCGAACGCAAAGAAAGGTTGCTAAACGTATGGAAATATTAAATCAGGAAGCAGGCAAGGAAGAAACAGCACTTTCAGTTTCAAACCTTTGCAAATCATATTCCGGAAAAGAAATTCTTAAAAACCTGACTTTCGACGTAAAACGTGGCGAGTTCCTCTCAATTCTTGGCGCGTCGGGTTGCGGAAAAACCACGACGCTTCGAATTTTGATTGGTCTTGAGTCGGCTGACTCTGGCTCAATTGTCACAGGGGAGGGTCGCGACATCACAAACGCCCCTGCTGCAGAACGCGAAATGGGCATCGTTTTCCAAAACTTTGCTCTGTTCGAGAACATGACAGCGGCAGAAAACATCGAGTATCCTCTCTCATTCAAGCCAGAGTACAAAGCTAAAAAGGCTGAAATTGCTTCCGATTTGCTTGCACGCGTGGGCTTGAGCGACCAAGGCTCGAAGCGCATTTCGCAACTTTCGGGCGGTCAGCAGCAACGCGTTTCAATCGCAAGAACTCTCGCGCTTAACCCAAGCATTATCCTGTTTGACGAGCCAATGAGCGCACTCGACGTTGAAACTCGTCTTGCACTTCGTGCCGACCTCAAAAAAATCCAAGCAGAATTTGGCACAACCATGGTCTACATCACTCACGACCAGGAAGAAGCTTTCGCTCTTTCCGACCGAGTAATGGTCATGAAAGCAGGAGAAATTGAGCAAATCGGAAAACCAGAAGAGCTGCTCACAAGCCCTGCGACCGATTACGTCAAAACGTTCGTAATCGACAACCTGTCAAGAAAAATCGGCTCCATCAAGCGATTCGTGGACCTTGTTCAATAGGGGTTTGCCGTGGCTCAGAATTCAAACAAACAAGGCAAAACGCTGGGGTTCAACGCGACGCGAATCCTGCTTGCCGCATTTTTCTTAGTTTCAGTAATCATTCCAGTTGTTGCGCTTGCGGCTCGACTAGTTGAGCCTGGCGCACTTGCAGTTTTCTCAACGCCATCATTTGGCGCCGCGGTTTCAAACTCAATCATTTCCGCATTTATTGGAATGGTTTTGTCGGTAGTGCTCGCGCTTGCAGCTGCGCTTTGCCTAACCCGCGCAAACGTCAAGCACCGCGAAGTTTGGGTAATTTTGCTCACACTTCCAATGCTCATTCCTTCAATTGCACACGGCATGGGCCTCGTTTATTTGTTTGGCTCAAGCGGAATCATCACAACGTTTTTGGGGCTCGACTGGAGCATTTATGGCATGCAAGGCATTGTCATGGGCGCGCTGCTTTATGCATTTCCACCTGCGTTTTTGATGCTCTACGACGCGCTTCGCTACGAAAACTGCCAGGTTTATGACGCGGCTGACATCATGGGAATTCCAAAAATTTCGCAGTTCTTCCGCATCACAGTCCCATTCATGACAAAGCCGCTCATTTCGGCAATGTTCGCATCGTTCACACTCATCGTCACCGACTACGGTGTTCCAATCATGGTTGGCGGAAAAAGCACTACGCTTTCGGTGCTGATGTATCAAGAAGTCATCGGGCGCTTGAACTTCGATGCTGGCATCGCGGTTGGAATCGTGCTTTTGATTCCTGCAATTGCCGCGTTTATCGCCGACCTGCTCACATCAAGTGATGGCAACCTCGGCTTCAGCGTTTACCCGAAGCGCATCGAGAAAAACGCAGGTCGCGACGTGCTCTCCTACGTGATTCTTGTAGTTCTTGCGCTTTTCCTCGCAAGCCCACTTGTTGCGTTTGCGATTGTTGCGTTTGTTGTGAAATACCCAATCAACATGACATTTACCTTGGCAAACATCGACAGAGCGATGGTGTTTGGAATGGCAAGCTACCTCATTAACTCGCTCATTATCGCTGTTGCAGTTTCGATTATTGGCTCAGCTTTGAGCTGGATTGCGGCCTATGTTTCCGCAAGAACGCCAGGCCGATTCGGCAAAGCACTGCACCTCGCATGCATTACCACGATGGCAATTCCTGGCATCGTGCTTGGCTTGACCTACATGATGTTTTTCAAAGGCTCTGTCATTTACGGAACGATTGGAATTCTCGTTCTTGTAAACCTCGTACATTTCTTTGCAAGCCCCTATCTCATGGCGCGAAACGCACTTGGCAAACTTGATTCAAGCCTTGAGTCCGTTGGCCAAACCCTTGGTGTGCCTCGCGTGCGAATGATTCTCGATGTGCTTCTTCCGCAGACAAAAGAGACAATCGTGGAGATGGCGGGCTTCTACTTTGTAAACTGCATGGTCACAATTAGTGCGGTGGCGTTCCTCGCGAACGTTTCGCACATGCCACTGGCGCTGCTCATTAGCGACTTCGACACGCAAATGCTCGTCGAATGCGCCGCTCTCGTGTCCATCGTAATCTTCATCACGAATGTCGTCGCAAAAATCCTTTTCGCCCTCATCAAGAAGTTCGCTCTACACAAGGAAGCAACGACAGCTTAACAACTCATCGTCCCCGTTGTGCATTGCCGCAAAAAGTTGAGGCTTGCAGGTTAAACAAACGTGAGCGAAAACGAAACTGGGCTAGCAGATTTGGGCGAAAAAGAATTTCGCTAG
>JAUMVS010000256.1 GCA_030530045.1 Phoenicibacter congonensis | reverse complement strand
CGGATTCTTCAGCTGCTGCATCGGCCGATGATGCCGAGACCTCTGCGGTGGATACCATTCGCCAGGCCGCAGTCGCCCAAAACACGGCTGAGACCGAGCGTGCCAGCGCCGCCATCCGCCAAGCAATCGAGCAGGTGAGCGCGCCTTATGGTGAGACCGTCTCGGTTACATATCTTCCTGTGGGCTCGCCTGCCGGCATCGTGAGCGTGAACGGCGCGACCCAGCATGCCTCCGCGAGCATGATCAAGCTGGTGGTGTTGGCTGCGCTTCTCGACAAGGCGGCTGCTGGGCAGATCGACCTCGCTGCCCAGGTGGAGGTCACGTCCTCGGATATCGTCTCGGGCACGGGAACGGTGCAGGATGACGGCCCTGGCACCTATGAGCTGCAAGAACTTGCCCGCCGCATGATTGCCGACAGCGACAACACAGCCACCAACGTCATCGTCGACCTCATCGGCATGGATGCGGTGAACGAGGAGGCGAGCAAGCTCGGCCTCACAGGCACCGTCATGGCGCGCAAGATGATGGACATGGTGGCAGCCGACCAGGGCATGCGCAACCGCATGACCTCCGACGATGCGGCGACCATCTTGAACCTCATCGCCTCGGGCAAGCTGGTAAACGAGCAGATGAGCGAACTCGCCATGAACTTCCTGCTGCAGCAGACCATCAACGCCGGTCTCACCGACGCCATCCCCGTGGGCGTCCAGGTGGCGCATAAGACCGGCGAGCTCATTCAGGCCGAGCACGACGGCGGCATTGTGCTGGCGGCCCACCCCTACGTGCTTGTCGTGATGACGGAGGGCATCGACAACTACCTGGGTGTTTCGGTCATTGCTGACGTGTCGCGCGCGGTGTATGTCGCAACGAACGGCACCGAGGGCGTGGAGCAGGCCAACGCCACCGCGCAGGGCGTCCAGGATGCAATCAACGCGGCAGGCGGTGCCCAGTACGCCTTTGACTACGACGAGCCTGGCGTGTTCTTCACGCCCGACTACAGCTACGACGGCGGTGCAGATTACGGCTGGTCGGACGGGGTGCCCGGAGGTTCGGGGGAGACGGGCGGAACGACGGTTCCCTCCGAGCCCACGCAGCCCGGTACGGGCACGGAAACCGGAGGCGCGACCGGCGGTGAGACGGGTGGCACCGTGCCTGAGCCTGGCACCGGCGGCGCCACGGGCGGCGAGGGCTCTGGCGAGACCGGCGGCGCGGGTGCGGGATCTGGTTCAGAAAGCGCAGGTGGCTCCGAGGAGACCGGTGGCTCCGGCGGGGCGGGCGGCGCCGAAGCCCCGGACCCCGGTGCGGGCGATTCCGGCTCGGCCGGCGGAAGCGAAGGCGGTGCCGGGGAGACCGGAGGGTCTTCCACCGACACCGCCGAAGGCGAGTAGGTTTTGGCGAGAGGGTCTCAGCCCTGCGCCCAACTTACTCCGCAATGGTGAACGTCTCGAAGACGCGACCGCAAAGTCCTCCGCTGGCATCAACGCTCCATGCGATACCATACGTTCTTGTCTCGTGCATGCGTATGACCTTGGGAGGGCCGTGACGCTATGTTGTACATCTTGACCGGAGAAATCCAGACAGGTAAAACTCGCTGGTTGCGGGGGCTGATTGACGAGTTGCAGGAGAAGGGTGTGCCGCTGGAGGGAGTCCTGGCACCAGGCGTCTGGAAGCCCAACCCAGACAAGCCGAACGGTTTTGAGAAGCTTGGCATCGACAACGTCATGCTGCCGGGTGGCGAAGTGGTGCCGTTCGCGCGTCGCCGCGACCTGGCCCCGGATGAGACAAGCAAGATGGAGCTTCAAGGCATGCCTGCCGACATGAAGCTCGTCTGGGCGTTTTCCGACGAGGCGGTCGGGCGGGTGAACGCCCACTTTGCGGCCCTGGCGACTGGCGAGCCTCCTGCTCGCCCGGGCCTGCTTGTGGTTGACGAGCTCGGGCGCCTCGAGCTCGAGCGTGGAGGTCTGGGCCTCACGGAGGCAGTGGACCTTGTGGCTCAGGGGCCCAGGCCTGGCTGGCCGCATGCCCTCATCGTCGTGCGTGACTGGCTCGTGCCGCGTGCTCGCATGGTCTTTGGGCCTGCCTGGAACAACGAGATTTGCGAGGTTGGTCCTACGTCGGAGACTGCCCGAGAGCTTCTCGGCTTGTTTGAGCAGTAGGGCTGACTGTTGCC
>JAUMVS010000255.1 GCA_030530045.1 Phoenicibacter congonensis | reverse complement strand
CATTGGGGACGGAGTTTTTTTGCTCTAAAAAGCCAGAAAACTCCGTCCCCAATGGCCACCTTTCTCATAAAATTTTAATCTTTCTCCACGGAAGCTTTCATGTTGACAGATTATACTGGCATCATAGAAAATAACCCAAAATGAGGGGAAGACAGAGGAGATAAGATGATGGAACATATGGAAATGGTGGAAAAATTAAGAGAAAAAGCGAATATCACAATCGAGGAAGCAAAGCAAGTTCTGGAAAAGAATAACTGGGATATGCTGGATGCACTGATTGAACTGGAGCGCCAGGGGAAGATCGCAGATGGTGTGAAGGTATCCACAGAGCATCAGACAGATGCATCTTATGAAACCGTCAGCCCAACGGTGACCGGACAGGCTTTTGAAGGAGATGCAAATGGAGCCGGTGCAGAAAAGAAGAATCGTGGAAAAGTAAAACGTACTTTGAAGCAGATACTGCGTATGAGCATTGATAATAGCTGTGTGATAAAGAAAAATGAAGAGGTGCTGGTTCGGGTACCTGTGATTTATTGGTCTGATCTTCGGATTGAAGTATTCCTTTGAAGGAAAAGAACTTGGCAAAGATACAATTAATGAGACGATGGAAAAGGCAAGTGATTTTGCACAGAATATTGTAGATGAAATCAAAGAATAGGAGACAAAAATGGCTGCAATTTTGATTGTGGAAGATGAAGAGAAGATAGCACGGTTTGTAGAACTGGAACTGCAGCATGAAGGATATGAAACGGGAAAGGCGACTGACGGGCTCAGTGGCCTTTCTCTTGCGGAAAGTGGCAAATATGATCTGGTGATTCTGGATATCATGCTTCCGGGTATCAATGGGCTGGAGGTGCTTCGCCGTCTACGGAAAACATCGGATCTTCCAGTGATCTTGCTGACGGCCAGAGATGCTGTTATGGACAAAGTAAGTGGACTGGAGATGGGGGCAGATGACTATATGACCAAGCCATTTGCTATTGAGGAATTGCTGGCACGGATTCGTGTAGCGCTGCGAAAGGCGGCAAAGCAACAGAATCAGGTGGCAGAAACGGTATTATCTTGTAAAGGCGTGGAACTGCGGACAGAGGCTCATGAGGTAAGCGTTCATGGAGAAAAAGTAGAACTGACTATTCGAGAGTTTAATCTGCTGCAAGCTCTGTTGGAGCATAAAAATGTAGTATTATCCCGTGATACCCTGATAGATCAGGTGTGGGGCTATGATTATTATGTGGAAACTAATATTGTGGATGTGTATATTCGTTATCTGCGGCATAAGATCGATGATCGATTTCAGATTCATCTGATCACTACTGTCAGAGGAATCGGTTATGTGATTAAAGAAGAATAACGGAGGAATGGCATGGAACAGAAGCCCAAAACTTCATCAGTAATCTGGAAAATCAACCGTTCGATTCAGTGGAAAAGACTGAAAACATATCTGATGTGGGATTTCCTGCTGGGAATTGCAGGAGTACTGGGAGCCTGTGCAGCAATAGAGAGCCGGTATGGTGCGTTGGATCTGGCCAGAGAGCGAAGTGCCACATGGAAGGGGTATCTGCCGTTCTGGCAAAGACTGGAAAGCTGGCAGTATGTATGTAAGATTGGTACAGAGAGAGTTACAGTAGAGATTGGTCAGATAGCAGTGATTGCCTGCGTGATACTAAGTATTGTATTCTGCATACAATTTTTAAGCTGGCTTTTAGACTGGTCGTCTCAGAATCGGAGACTGCGAGAATATATGCGTCCCATTGATGAACTGGCGATGACCGCCGAGAAATTGTCTGTGCAGGGCATTGATGAAGAACGTATTCAGAATCTGGAGGAAGCCATAGATCAGATCACTGCATCGGAAAATAATATCAGTACCGGGGACTCTGACCTGCAGGGAATCGAGAATGCGATTAACAATCTGTTGAAACGACTTCAGGCCAGTTACCGGGAGCAGACTCGTTTTGTGGATGATGCCAGCCATGAACTGCGCACTCCGATTGCGGTGATTCAGGGATATGCATCCATGCTGGAGCGCTGGGGAATGGATGACCGGGCCACACTGGAAGAGGCAGTACATGCTATCAGCGAAGAGTCAGAGCACATGAAAGAGCTGGTGGAGCAGTTGTTGTTCCTGGCCAGAGGGGACGGTGGGCGGCAGCAGTTTCATCCGGAACCGATAC
>JAUMVS010000254.1 GCA_030530045.1 Phoenicibacter congonensis | reverse complement strand
CTGGATTCATTCAGTAAAAGGTTCGCCACAATTGGTGATTTTATAGGCCGGGCATCTCGCTCGGCCTTTTCTTTACAGCTCGACAACAATGGCCGTCCCAGGTTGGTCGCAAGTTTTGCTTTTACTTTAAAGTTCATTCGTTTTTAATTTGTGTAGTTGTGGCGAAAACGTGGATACAAACTGCGCTATGAGTTGTATCGTAGTAACTGGAGTTATCGTGGAGTAATTTGGAGGAGTCATGGATACAGAAGAGCAGGTGAAGCTTTTTGCGGAGTGGGTTGACGAGTGCAGGCCGAAAGGGATGGTTTTCTTTGGCGGCGCAGGCGTTTCGACCGAGAGCGGCATTCCCGATTTTCGCAGCCAGGACGGGCTTTACAACCAGAAATATTCTTACCCTCCAGAGGTCATGGTTTCGCATTCGTTCTTTTGGAACCACACGAAGGAATTCTACGATTTTTACTTCGACAAAATGATTTTCGACGAAGCGAAGCCGAATGCTGCGCACCTGAAACTGGCCGAGCTTGAGAAGGCTGGTAAGTTGAGTGCGGTTGTGACGCAAAACATTGATGGTCTGCATCAAGCGGCTGGTTCAGAGAATGTTTTGGAGTTGCATGGCACAGTGCATCAGAATTATTGCACGCAATGCAATGCTTTTTATGACCTGGCTGATACTAAGAAAGCGCACGACGATTGCCCTGATGGAATTCCTCACTGCCCAAAGTGTGGCGGCATCATCAAGCCTGATGTAGTGCTTTACGAAGAACCACTGAATCAGCGAATCACAGCGCAGGCAATCGAAGCAATTTCGGAAGCAGAGTTGCTTGTCATTGCAGGCACATCGCTGGTCGTTTACCCTGCAGCAGGTATGATTGATTACTTCCACGGCAAACACCTCGTGATTGTTAACCTCACACCAACGCAAGCCGACCGCACTGCCGACCTTTGCATCTGCGAAAAAGTCGGCAAGGTGTTTAAGGCGCTGTAACAACTCATCGTCCCCGTTGCGCAGCTGTGATTATACCCACCAGTCGCGATTATCTGAGTACCAATTGATGATGTTTTTAAGGGAGTCTTCGAAGTCGCAGTGTTCTGGCACCCAACCAAGATCTTGTTTTATCTTTGATGCATCCATCATGTAGGCGCGGTCGTGACCTGGCCTGTCTTCCGTGAACTCAAAGAAATCAGAAGGTTTGTCCATTAATTGGAGAATAGCCTGCAGGACCTCAATGTTTGACTTAAGGCAGATTGCGCTGACGCAATACGATTCGCCCAGTTCGCCTTCCGTGAGAATTTTCCAAACAGCAGAGGAGTGGTCGTCGGCGTGCAGCCAATCGCGATAGCACTCACCGTCCCCATAGAGCACGGGCTTTTCGCCTTTAAGGATGTTGGTGATGCATTTTGGAATGAACTTCTCTACGTGCTGGCGCGTCCCAAAGCAATTGCTTGCATGCGAAATTGTTGCAGGCACACCGTAGGTTCTCATCCATGCCTGAACCAATAAATCCGATGAAGCCTTCGTTGCAGAGTAGGGGCTCGACGGTTTCATTGATGAGTTCTCGTTAAATCTTCCGACCCCCATGTCGACAAAGACTTTGGGCGTAAAAGCATCAATTTGAACTGGGAAGTCACAAGAATCGCCGAAAACTTCGTCGGTTGAAACATGATGTAGTCGAACATTATGAGCTCGACATGCTTCTAAGACTGTGAAAGTTCCGATTATGTTTGAGTGTACAAATGGCACTGGGTCGGCAATAGAGTTATCTACGTGAGTTTCCGCCGCGAAATGAACGACCGCATCTGATTTTTTTGTCAGCTCATTAATTAATGTTGAATCGCAAACATCACCTTCAACAAATTCCACATGAGCAACCTTCGTGAGAGGCTCGATATTTCGCAGATCACCAGCGTAAGTAAGCTTATCTATAACAGTTATTTGAGTTTCTGGTGATGCTTCGCAAACGTAGTTTACAAAATTCGAACCGAGGAAGCCGCAGCCTCCCGTTACTAAAATATTCTTAGGATTAAAATTCATCGGCTTTCTAAAAACCCAGCTAGACGGTTTATTTTTCGTGCAATTTAGATTGTACAGGAACGCGAGTTTTTCGTATATAATTAGAAACCGTCGCATTGGGGTGTCGTCTAATGGCAGGACAGCGGTTTCTGGTGCCGTATGTGAGGGTTCG
>JAUMVS010000253.1 GCA_030530045.1 Phoenicibacter congonensis | reverse complement strand
GTCGTTTTTCCACTTCAGCAACTCATCACATATGCGTCTTTTCAGCATAAAACCTCCAAAAATATGCAACCATGCATATTATTATACAGAAAAATATGCGACCATGCAGAAAATTCATGGCTGCCATGGGGGTTCCACTCGGGATGACGAACGAGGGTAACGTCCGTACGTGCTTTGTGTGCATTACCCACTTTCGTCATTCTCATATGCTCCGCATTTTGTCAAGGGGCAAAAAAATGCCGCCCCGCTCAGGTCCGTTAATCAAGGACGGGGCGGCTATTATCAAAAGCACTCAACCATGCCCGAAGACGGCCTTCGTTAAAGTTACAAGTCGGCTTACAAATGCATTTCATAATGCGACACTCTCAGATTCGGGGACGCTGCACACCGTGCAGACCACACTACGTGTATTCGGCTGACAAGGCAAAATCGACAGTTAATTTACTTAGTCTGAGGACGTACGCGGCGAGCTTCATTCAAAATCAATTGCATTTAGAAGCTCGCTGTACAAGAATGACACGCGATTTTTGCCTTTCGTTTACGTTGCATTTTGTCTTGTGCTTAAGATACAAATATGGGATGAAACGCTATCTATATAATCAACTCCTTATGGCGGGTTTTGAAATATAAAATCAATTCAGCGTAGATTTAATGAAAGTGTTCTACAATCTGCAATTTGCTTCCAATCGGTCCAACTTTTGCGCGATATACAACATTTGGCATGCCGCTTCTTTTGCAAGTGCAACTTTTATGACATTGTGGTTTTTTCCGTTAGCTTTTAACGTTTTGTATCTATTAACAATTCGTTTGTTCACTTTTTCTATTTCTGTGCGAACTTCAAGTGGCAATTTCCCCAAAACTCTTCTGTCAACCGAGCGAGCGCTAAAATTTGAGACAGCACTGAAACCTTCGATTAATGCTCGCCTGAGCGTTTTGTCTCCGCATTTGTTAATTGCGCCGTTGCGGTGCGAATCTCCACTGTTGTGGCGTTTCGGAACAAGACCTATATAGCTGGCGATTGACCTTCCCTTTTTGAAGCGAGAAAAGTCGTCGATTTCTGCACAAAATGTCACAGCTGTCAGCACTCCAACTCCTTTAATAGCGCAAAAACAATCAACATACTTGGCAAATTCTGGTGCTTTAGCAAGCTCCTCAACTTTTCGCATGGCATCGCGAACCTGAAGTGTCAATTCTTGAACCTCGTCGTAGGCTGCCACAAGCACATCTCTTTGAAACTCTGTCTCGAGTTTAACGTTTTGAAGCCATCTTTCGTGGTCGCATGTCCACATTTTCTTAGGCCTGCCTGCCTTGGTTTTTTCGTCATAAACAAAATCGTGGCGCAACAAGTGTGCACTTAAAAACTGCTTCGCACGCCTTAGGTTTTTCGAAAGATGATAATATTGACGAACAACATCTCGTGCATCCTCAGCAAAAACACTTGGAACATAAACACAGCTCAGTGCACTCGATTTTGCTTCAATCGCAGCAAGCAGACTTCGTGCATCAAGAAAATCGTCTTTCATAACTTTATCCTTTGTTGACCTTGGAATGCTTGACACTGCAATAACATCACAGGCGTGGTTCGCGGCTCTTAAATTTCTTGCCAGAGTAAATCCGCAAGGACCAGATTCGTAGGCAAAATAATAGGGCTTGCTTGCCCAAGTGTCGAGCCAATCGATGAATTCTGTGTAGCGAGGGCAGTTGGTAAAACGCTTGCTTTTCAGCTCACCGGTTTGCTTGTCGATGGCGTAAAGTGTTGAAGTTCTTGCGTGTTGGTCAATTGCAACGAGTGTTTTTGCGTCATTTGTGTTAATCTTAATAGACATGGAAGCTCCTTTTTACTTGCACATTTGTGCTTTTTTACGGACATTTTGAGGGTAACAGAAAACCCTCTTCGGGGCTTCCTATTTATCTCAAAATGCGGAGCATATTGTCTGAGCGAAGTGACTCTGAACGTAGTGAAGAGGCACGAAGTCGAAGAATCTCCAGAACGTGCTACTTTGTTTTAAAACAAACCTAACAACCTGTACCAGTTGTGAGGTGTGTGCCACCCTCCGCGTTCATCTTTCTAGAGATCCTTACGCCTCATTCGAACACTTCGTGTTCTCATTCCGCTCAGGATGGCGAACGGAGGCAACAACCTTAAACTGCGTTCCCTTGCAGGGCAGATCCTTCGTCGCGCTTCGCG
>JAUMVS010000028.1 GCA_030530045.1 Phoenicibacter congonensis | reverse complement strand
GTCAAGTACAACCTCAAGGCCAGCGTTTGCACAATCCTCAGCAATTTTTGCAGCAGCTTCCAGAATGTAGTCATCTTTGCCAACTGCCAAAACACAAACGTGAGCAGGAGCAACTGTTACAGGCCATTTGATGCCGTTTTCGTCAAAGTGCTGCTCAACAATTGCAGCAAGTGTGCGTGTCACACCGATGCCATAGCAGCCCATGATGAATGGCTGTTGTTTGCCTTTCTCATCAAGGTAGAAAGCCTTCATTGACTCGGAATATTTAGTGCCGAGCTGGAACACTTGGCTAACCTCAATGCCACGGTCGCCCTCGAGAGGCTTGTGGCAGCATGGGCACTCATCGCCTGGCTTAGTTACGCAAAGGTCAGCCCAACCGCTAACTTCGAAATCCTCGCCCTGTTTTGCACCAACATAGTGGTAACCTTCTTCATTTGCACCAACAACCCAGCGCTCAATTGGCTGAAGCGAATTGTCAGCAATAACTTTAATTCCGTCAGAAAGACCGACGGGACCCATAGAGCCTTTATGCAGGCCAAGCTCTTCCATTTCTTCGTCGGTCAGAATTTCAAAGCCAGGAATAGCTTTTGCGGCTTTGATTTCGTTTACCTCGTGATCACCAGGAACAAAGAGGACGAAAACATCGCCATCAGCCGACTTGCCAGAAAGGGCCTTCATTGTCTGGTTTTCTTCAACGTGCAAGAACTCGCTGAGCTCTTCAATTGTGTGAACGCCAGGAGTTGAAATCTTTTCGATGTGGTCGGCCTCATGAGCGCAAGCCTTGCAAATGCACTCGCCAGCCTCGACGTTTGCAGCATAGCCGCACTCACAGTGAACAAGCTCTGCCTCGCCAGAATTTGCAAGCGCCATGAACTCAGTTGTGACCTTGCCGCCGATTTGACCAGAGTCAGCTTCAACGCCTCTCCAGTTCAAGCCGCAACGGTCATTAACGCGACCATAGGCGCGGCTCATTTCGTCGTAGGTTTCCTGCAGCGACTCTTGAGTGTCATGGAAAGAATAGGCATCTTTCATGATGAACTCACGGCCACGAAGAAGACCGAAGCGAGGACGAATCTCGTCACGATATTTAGTCTGAATTTGGTAAAGGTTGCAAGGAAGTTGCTTGTAGGAGTTCAGCTCGTTTTTAATGAGAGAAGTGATGACTTCCTCGTGAGTTGGTCCAAGGCAGTACATGTGATCGTGACGGTCGACCAAACGCATGAGCTCAGGACCATAATCATCCCAGCGTCCCGACTCTTTCCAAAGCTCAGCAGGCTGAAGCGCAGGCATCAAAATTTCTTGAGAGCCAGCAGCTGCCATTTCCTCGCGAATGATGTTTTCAATCTTATGAAGGACGAGTTGTCCCAAGGGCAAAAAAGTGTAAATTCCACTAGAAGTCTTGCGAAGGAATGCGCCGCGAGTCAGCAGTTTGTGCGACTCAATGTCGGCATCGCTTGGAGTCTCTTTCAGCGTTGGAGCATAGAGTCTCGACATCAACATGTAATTTGCCATCTTTATTTGCCTTTCAAAATGTATAGAAACTAAAAAGCTGAGAATTTAGAGCTTGTCAATCTCTTCGAGCAGCGAACTAACGATTTCACTCTCGTCAACTTTCCTAATGATTTTACCATGCGAGAACAGCACGGCGCTGCCTTTGCCACATGCAACACCAACGTCAGCATCAGCCGCCTCACCTGGTCCGTTTACAACACAACCCATGATTGCAACCTTTACTGGTTTAGTTAGCGTGGCTAACTTCGCTTCAATTTCTGAAACGATTGAAATCAAATCAACCTGAGTTCTTGCGCATGTTGGGCAGCTAATGAATTCTGGTCCCCTGCGTCTTAAATTAAGCGCGGAAAGAAGCGTCCATTCAGCGCGAACTTCAACTTCAGGGTCATCGGTGAGCGAAATGCGAAGTGTGTCACCAATGCCTTCAGACAGAAGAATGCCCAGGCCTGCACCCGATTTAATGAGCCCCTGAAAAGCACTGCCAGCTTCCGTCACGCCAATGTGCAGCGGGACATTTGGCATTTTGCTCGCAAAAATTCTGTTTGCTTTAACGCATGAATTCACGTCGTGAGCTTTTAGACTCACAACGAGGTTATGAAAATCGCAGTCATCAATCAAGAAGTTTGCATATTGCATTGCCGACTCGCAGAGCTTTTCTTCAAAAGAAATGTCTTGGCGCTCAGCAATCGCTTTATCTAAAGAGCCAGCGTTAACGCCAACTCTAACAGCGCAACCGCACTCTTTGCAAACATCAATCACATCGCGAGTCTTCTCAAGACCGCCGATGTTGCCAGGGTTAATTCTGATCTTTGCTGCACCTGCTTTTGCAGATTGAATTGCCATTTCTGCATCGAAATGAATGTCGGCAACGATTGGAATTTCAATCTCTTTTAAAAGAGACTCAAGCGTGTGCAGAGCAACTTCGTTTGGAACAGAGAAACGAATGACTTCACAGCCCGCATCAATGCAACGTTTTGCCTGGTCGATGTTGCCTTTAACGTCATCGGGCTTTTTGTTTAGCATCGTTTGAACTACTACAGGCGCACCGCCGCCAATCGTGACGGTTTGCCCAGTTCCCCGAAGCACTACTTTATTAGTTGTTGCAGACACGAAAACCCTCACTTTTTGATTAGCTCCAGTTGCCCAGAATAAAGCGCTGGATATCTTGATTTAATGTAACCACAAAAAGCATCAGGAGCAAGAACACTCCTGTCATTGCAACGTAGTTTAAAACCTTCTCAGGCACTTTTTTGCCGGTGATTTTCTGGATTAGCTCAACGATAAAATGACCGCCATCAAGTGGTGGGATTGGAATTAAATTCATGAGTCCAAGTGAAGCAGAAATCATTGCCATGAACAGCAAAGCGTCAGAAAAGCCAGCTGCAAAATAATCGGCGCTAAGCACCGCAATGCCGACAATGCTTGTGGAA
Source organism: Phoenicibacter congonensis (assembly GCA_030530045.1). Lineage (GTDB taxonomy): Bacteria > Actinomycetota > Coriobacteriia > Coriobacteriales > Eggerthellaceae > Phoenicibacter > Phoenicibacter congonensis_A. The sequence continues at coordinate 10,550 of JAUMVS010000028.1, read as the reverse complement.
TTTTGCACTGTAGAAGCAGCTGTGACAGGGTTAAACAAGCTAACGATTGCTTGAATAGTGAGCCAAACATAGCGACAACCTGCTGAGATTGCAGTCAGAGGGTCGACAACGAGATGCTGCACCGTGCCGTCTTGATAGGTCACATCGATTCCCAAAACAGAGTAAACAAGCACGAAAGCAAGGAATGCAAAAAGAATGTTTACAGTGATTCCAGCAAGCAAAATGACTGACTTTTGCCAGAATTTTTTGGAACGATATTGCTGGTTGTATTCACTTTCAAAAAGCGAGGCAACAGTCTCGAATTCACGAGGCGTGCCTTCCGCTTTTCTCTCGATGCCTTTCTTTTTATTGGCAAATTGCTCGGGAGTTCTGTAGGTGTTGTACTGGTCAGTTTTCTTTGGCGGAACAACACTTCCCCACTCCTCAAGCTCATCGAGGCACTCAAATGCTTCATCAACAGTGCAGCCAGCGTCGAGCGCGATTTGCTCGACGAAGACTTCGCCTCGCGCATAAACAGAAGCTAGAACATCTTCTGTGTGAGGAGGAATGTCGCCCATCGTCATGCCGCAAACTCTTGCATAACCGCCAAGAGGTATGCAAGTAACGCCAAAGCGAGTCCCTTTTGCAACGAAGCCGATGCGAGGGCCCGGGAGACCCAACATGAACTCGGTGACGCGAACGCCAAAAGCGCGCGCAGCCAAAAAGTGTCCTCCTTCATGAATGAAGACGAGGACACCAATTGAGACGATTGCGCTAAAAATCATCATAAAAAGAAATGCACCTGCTTTTATTTAACCTCTGGAAGTGAAGCTGCAGCTACCGACTGACCAACGCGGCGCATCATTTCATCAGGAAGCGTTACGTTGATTTTTGCTTTGAGCTCAGGATATTCCTCTTCGAGAACGCGGTTGCACTCAGAAATTACGAGGTCACCGCCAACACCTGAAGCAACACGACCGAGAACAAGAAGTGTTTCAATCTCGTAGAACGAAGAGTAAAGAACGAGAGTGTGTGCAAGATAAACACCGATTGAACGGAAAATATCAAGTGCGCCCTCGTGGCCTTCGTTTGCAAGACCTTGAACAACTTTGAGTTTTTCAGCTGGCGTGAGCTCAGAGTCAAGCTCGATGCCTGCCTTTGGAGCTAGTTTAATAACGGCATCTTGGCTGAAGTATTTGCAGCCAACGCCGTAGTCGTGAGACCATTCGTCCTGCATAGCGTTTTTGCTCAGGTCAACTGGAGCAAAAGCGAGCTCGTTAATCCAGCCCAAAACATTGCCTTGGCCATTAACGTAGCCAACTGCCTCGCTGGTTCCCATTGCAATGCCCAAAATGTTGCCATGACCTGTGCTCATGTAGCCTGCAAGAGCAGTTACGTCGCCGTCGTTTGCAACAACTAGAGGCACATCGCCAATCTCTTTGCCAGCGCGGTCATAAATTGATTTAACTTCTTCGCGGCGGTCGCGAGGAACTTTGATGAAAAGTGAAGCAACCATTGGTGAGTTGCCAACAAAAGTGCCAGCAGATGAAACGCCAATTGCGTCTACGCGAGGCATTTTTGAAGCTGCTGTTTTAAAAGCAGTGACAATCTCATTGAAGTGATAGGTTGGATCTTCTGTAACTTTTGGATACCAAACGACTTCTTCAGAATAGACGCTCTCACCATCAATAACAGCAGAAACCTTGCGGTCAGAACCGCCAGCGTCAAAGCCAATTCTGCAGCCCTCCATGTGGCCGCCAATTGCAGCTGGAGCCTCGTTTGCCTCTGGGAAGTCGGCATCGGTGCAAGCGATGATTTGAAGGTCCTTCTCGTAAACGTCATTTACGAAGCCATAGTCAAACTCGCGCTCGCCTTCTGGTGCGTAGGCTTGAGCAAGTTTAGCTGCAATGTCGTCAGCACCTTTGATGTAGACCTTAAAACCACCAATGCTCCAGAGCTCAAACTTAATGAAACGCTCGAGGAAGCGGTAGTTTGCCTCGGCAAATTCCTCGCCACGAATGAAAGTGTCGCGAACGGAAACTTTGCCGTCTTCGCGTTCAACAGCCACAGAAACTGGCACATCGGCACCCTGCAAGAATTGCTTCATCCACACACCAAATGGGATGAAATCTTCGTCAAGCACAGGTGTGTTTTTAATTGAATAATCAATTCCTAAATAGTTCATTAATTTTCCTTTTTATTAGTTTTCGTCGCCAATAATTTCGGTCAAAACTCTCTCAGTCATAATGAGAGCACGTGGGACATGGAAAGGTCCCTTGAAGGTTGAGCCCTTAGTCGAAGGCATTGTTGGCAGGCCGTCACGGCGCAAATAGCCGTACCACTCACCATACTCATCATCAACGAAGTGCTCTTTGCAATATACAACTGTCTTCTTGAGCCATTCGAGGAAATATGGATCCTGCGTGTCGCGATAGGCTTTAGAAGAAGCAATCATGATTTCGTTGTGTGGCCACCAAAGCTTCATGTCATGCTCATAGGCCTCAGTTGGCTTGCCGAGGCAGTCGATGAAGTAAAGAAGACCTTGATATTCATCGTCCCAGCCAGCCTCAATTGCGTTCTTGAAAATCTCGCGAGCTGTTGCGTGAAGCTCATCGTTGCCCTGGTAATTTGCCTCGTCCATCAAAAACCAGCTGCACTCAATGTCGTGACCTGGATTTACAACGCGACCTTCTGTCACATCGAGACGAGGGTTGCCGTCCAAATCAACCGATTCAAGTGTGCATTTAAGCTCTGGATGGAAGTGGAATTTAGTGATGCGCTCAACGCATTCTTTAGCGCGTTTGTCATATTCTTCAGTGTGGTCAGGGTCAACTCTGCGCAGAATTCCGATGATGTTCAAGAAAATCATCGGGTCGGCAAGCGCATAGCCTTGACGAGTTGAAGGAATAGTTTTTGGACCAAGACCTGTTGGGTCTTTGATGAGGCCATTGTTTAGCTCGTAAATCATCTCGTAGGCACGACGTGCACGTTTGAGATATTTCTTTTTACCAGTGATTTGGTAATACTCAGCGTTTGCAATTGCGTAAAAGCCCTCGCTAAAGCAATATCTTCTCTGACGTAGTGGCTTGCCTTCTGCTGTTACTGTGAAGTAAAGGCGACCTTCCGCATCGTCGTTAATGCAGTGGTCCTCAAGGAAGTCAAGGCAGCTTTTAGCAGCTTTTTTCCACTCTGGCTGAACGCCATAAACGTTACAGAGGTAACCAAACGTCCACGCACAACGGCCCTGCATCCAAACGCTTTTATCGGTTGAATAAATCTCGCCCTTGCGGTCAAGGCATGTATAGCATCCACCATTGATTGGGTCGATGCCGTTTTTCAGCCAAAAATCAATTGAGATTGTGAGCTGCTCTCGGCACCACTCACGAATCTCTAGCAAATCATTCATTTGATTCTCGTCAACCATTACAACATTCCGTTCTTCTTCAAAACGCCAACAATAGTTTCGACATCTTCACCTTCAAGTTTAGAAACTGGCTCGCGCATTTGGTTTGTTTCGAAAATGCCCATTTGCCAAAGAGCAGTTTTGAATGCGCCAACGCCTGCACCGAAGCCGATCGTTGCTTTGACGTAGCGGGTCATCATCATGAGGCGAGCAAGGTGGTCTTGAATTTCGGAAACCTTTTGCCAATCTCCAGCTTTTGCAGCTTTGTACTGCTCGACATAGGAATGTGGGTCGATGTTTGCAAGACCTGGAACACTGCCGTCAGCGCCGCCAAGAAGTGCACCGTCAACAACAACTTCATGACCTGTGAGAAGCTGCAGTGGATGTCCTGCATCTTCGTTATCAAGCATGAGCCATCTGAACATGACGTCGTCGCCTGAAGAGTCTTTAACACCCTGGATTGCGCCTTCTTTTGCAAGGTGCATCAAGATGTCTGGTGTCAATTTTTGATGAACGCAGACTGGAAGGTCATACGCAAAAATTGGCAGGTCGGTGTGCTCACGAAGCGCCTCAAAGTGACGAATTGTCTCCTTTGGTCCACCCAGCGCATAGAATGGGCACGTTGCAACAAGCGCGTCGATGTCGAGGCCTTTAAGCTGCTCAATTTTCTCAATAACGCGCAATGTCTCCATGTCGATAACGCCGACAAGGACAGGCACTCTGTGATTAACGATTCTCAAAGCTTCGTTAATTACATGCAGTCTTTCTTCGCTCGTTAGGAAAGCCACCTCACCACTTGAGCCCAAAAAGAAAAGACCGCTGACTCCTGCTTCAATCATTCGATTGATGCTTCTTTCGAACGAAAGTACATCGAGTGTGCGGTCTTCTTTTAAAGGAATTACAACAGGTGGAATGACTCCGCAAAACTTAGCATTGTCTTTCACAAAAATCCCCTTTATGTAAAGCGAAATAATACGGTTCTAAATTCTATCATTTAGTTTTTTACAGTGCATGAGTAATCATCGTCTGATACATCGAAAGTTATAGTCGCTCCATCCATAACTTCACCGTTTACAATCTTCTCGGCAACCTTGTCGACAACCACCTTTTGGATGAGTCGTTTGAGTGGTCTTGCGCCATAAACTGGATCAAAGCCATCAATTGCCAAAGAATCAAGAGCAGCAGGCGTGACCTCAAGCGTAATGTGGCGGTCAGCCAGGCGCTCGCGAACCTCATCGAGAACCAAGTTTGCAATTGGCTCAATGCCGTCAATTGTTAGCTCTTTAAATGTGACGATGTTGTCAATTCTGTTCAAGAACTCTGGACGGAAGGTGTTCGACAGAACATCTTGCATCTTGTTAGCAAAATCGGCCATGTGCTTTGCGGCAGCTTCTGGAGACATATCCATCACCTCTTCAGCCATCTCACCCATGGTTTGTGAGTGCAGCTCGGCTTCTTCTTGAATAATTTGAGAGCCAATGTTGCTTGTCATAATGATGATAGTGTTCTTAAAGTTAACAACACGACCTTGACCATCGGTCAAGCGTCCATCATCAAGCACCTGCAACAGCACGTTAAACACATCGGGATGCGCCTTCTCAATCTCGTCGAGCAGAACGACTGAATAGGGCTGACGACGAACTGCTTCAGTTAACTGACCACCCTCGTCATAGCCAACATACCCTGGAGGAGCACCAATTAAGCGCTGCACGCTAAACTTCTCCATGTATTCACTCATGTCGATTCGAACCATGTTCTTTTCAGAATCGAAGAGATACTCTGCCAATGCTTTTGCAAGCTCAGTCTTACCAACACCAGTCGGTCCTAAAAAGATAAAGCTTCCAATTGGACGGTTAGGGTCAGAAAGTCCTGCGCGGTTTCTTCTGATTGCGCCAGACACAAGATCAACAGCTTCATCCTGACCAATTACGCGCTTTTTAAGTTCGGTCTCAATGTTTTGCAGTTTCTCAAGTTCGCCTTGCATCATCTTTGAAACTGGAATGCCAGTCCAAGTGCTAACAACCTCAGAAACCTCGTCTTCTGTGACCTCTTCTTTAAGAATTGCGCCTGCTTCTTGAGCTTCTGAAAGCGTCTTTTCGGCCTGCTCCAAATCCTGCTGAATTTTAGGGATGACTGAGTAGCGAATCTCGCTAGCCTTAGTCAAATCACCCTCACGAGTTGCCCACTCTTCTTCTTGCTGAGCATTCTCGAGTTCCGACTTCAAGTTCTGAACGTTGACGATTACGTCTTTTTCGTTTTGCCAAGCAGCCTTTTTCTTTGCTAGCTCATCCTGGGCATTTGCGATGTCTTTGCGCAAATTTTCAAGACGCTCTTTTGAAGGCTCGTCGGTCTCTTTCATGAGAGCTTGCTCTTCAATTTGCATCTGAGTCAAATGACGCGCTGCAAGGTCGATGTCTTCAGGCATTGAGTCAATCTCGATGCGAAGACGAGAGGCTGCCTCATCCATGAGGTCGATTGCTTTGTCAGGCAAGAAACGATCGGAAACGTAGCGGTCGGAAAGCTCAGCTGCAGCAACAATTGCGCCGTCGGTGATGTGTACGCCGTGATGGATTTCGTACTTTTCCTTCAAACCACGAAGAATTGCGATTGTTTCTTCAACATCAGGTTCGCTGACCAAAACCGGTTGGAAACGACGCTCAAGAGCTGCGTCTTTCTCAACATATTTCCTGTATTCATCAAGCGTTGTTGCACCAATTGCATGCAGCTCACCACGAGCAAGAGCTGGCTTTAGCATGTTGCCAGCGTCAAGCGAAGAGTCACCGCCAGCACCAGCGCCGACAATCGTGTGCAGCTCATCGATGAACAGGATGATTTGACCATCAGAACTTTTAACCTCGCGAAGCACGTTCTTCAGGCGGTCCTCAAACTCGCCTCTGTACTTTGCACCTGCCATCATTGCACCAAGATCAAGCGAAATGATGTCGCGATCTTTCAATGAAGTTGGAACGTCTCCTGCAACAATACGCTGCGCCAACCCTTCAACGATTGCAGTTTTACCAGTGCCAGGCTCGCCAATGAGAACCGGGTTGTTTTTAGTTCTGCGCGAGAGAACCTGAATTGTTCTTCTAATTTCCTCTGAACGACCAATGACAGGATCAAGCTTGCCTTCGCGTGCTTGCTGAGTCAGGTTTTGACCATAAAGCTCAAGGGCCTCAAACTCTGTTTTGTCGGTTTGTGAAGTTACACGTGTGTCACCACGAAGCTCTTCATAGGCCTTCTCAATCGTCTTTTTAGTGACACCCTGCTCGTTTAGAACCTTGCCAGCAGCACCTTTGTCTTCAGTCAGTTCAATGAGCAAGTGCTCAGTTGTGGCATAGCTGTCGCCAAGCTTCTCAGCAATTTTCACAGCGTTATCAATGACATTCATGAACGCCTGCGAAGGAATTGCCATAGGAAGACCCGTGCCTGTCGCTTTTGGCAGAGCAGCAATTGCATCTTCTGTGTTTTTTTGAATGATTTGTGGTTCGGCTCCAATTCGTTTCAGAATTGAAGAAATGTTGTTTTCACCAGCGTCAAGCAAAGCTTTGAGCAAATGAATTGGCTCAATGCTTGAGTTGTTTGCATCGCCTGCAACACCCATTGAGGCTTGAAACGCTTCTTGTGCGGTTACGCTTAATTTATCAATGCGCATACTTTTCGCCTCACTTTCTAATTATTAAAAATTTATTCGAGGAAGAGATATTTTGAAATGTCGCTTGCCCTCACAATTGAGTTGCTGTTTTCTTGTTCCTCAGAAATTGGACCTAAAAACGTGAGCCTTTTTGAAATCCTCTGGATTTTCTCATGCAAATCGTCGAGCCTTTTTTCTGCAACTTCTAGCGCTTCTTCTGTTTCATCAAGCTTGCTTTGCAAGGTTAAAATTCGCATAACACCTGCCAAGTTAATGCCTTCATCGGTTAGCTCAGTAATCAGAAACAAGCGGTCAATGTCGGCTTGCGAATACATCCTCGTGTTTCCGTGCGTGCGCTTTGGGGTCAAAAGGCCTTTCTGCTCGTAGGCACGAAGCGTTTGAGGATGCACGCCAGCCAGGTCAGCGACAACACCAATCGTAAACATCGGCTTATGATATGTGTCACTTTGTTTCATTTAAAAACTATTTCTCTTCTTGTGTTTCTTCTTCGTTTTGTTCTTCGTTAGTTTCAGAAGGTCGCTTTTCGCCTCCTGTGGTGATAGTCACCATTGCAGGTCTAATCACCTTAACTCCAAGTTTGTAACCCTTTTGATAGACGTCACGAACGGTCTCATCAAAAACGCTTTCGTCAGGAACAGTTGAAACTGCCTGATGAACTAGCGGGTCAAAAGGCTCACCTGCCGGGTCAATCTCTTGAAGTCCATGCTTTTCAAGCGCCGCTCTAAACTTTGTGTCAATCGCACTAAAGCCCTCGGAAAGCTCAGCAGCTCCGTTTTTCTGCGCCCAATCAAGCGCATGTTTCATGTCATCAATGAGCGGAATTAAGTCACGCATCAAATTCTCGGTTGCGCGAACACGCTCATCGGCACGCTGCTCGTCCATGCGGCGACGATAGTTATCCCAGTCGGCGTGGAGACGAAGATATTTATCTTTCCAGTCGGTCTCGTCAACTGGCTTTGCAGCTTCTGTGTCAGCGTCTTCTGCCTGCGCATCTTCCGCTGGAGCTTCTGCCTGAGTCTCAGGCGAGGTTTCGCCCTCGCCTGCCTCAGTTTCGTCTTCGATAACAGTAGCTTCGACTTCCACAGCTTCCGCTTCGTTGGCGCAAGAGTCGTTTTTAATTTCTTCGGTCATGCCGATTACTCATCTTTCTTGTCGTCGTCAACTACCTCGAAGTTAGCGTCAATTGGGCCATCATCTGATGGGTTTGCAGCACCAGCGCCTGCGCCTGCAGCTTGAGCAGCAGCTGCTGCGTTAGCGAAGTCCTGAGGATTTACGCCACCCTCAGCTGCACCTTGTGAGTAAACAACCTCAGCAAGTTTGTATCCAGCCTGTTGCAGTTTCTCAACGCCAGCCTTGATTGGCTCAAGATCGGTGCCCTTAAGAGCCTCTTCGCACTCAGAAATTGCCTCTTCAGCAGCTTTCTTTGCGTCCTCTGGAGCTTTGTCACCGAGCTCATCAAGAGTCTGCTTTGTTGCATTGACCAAAGCCTCAGCGTTGTTGCGAACGTCAGCCTCTTCTTTTCTCTTTGCGTCAGCATCAGCATTTGCCTCAGCGTCTTTGACCATGCGGTCGACTTCCTCGTCGGAAAGTGCGGTTGAGCCAGAAATTGTAATCTGCTGCTCTTTGCCAGTTCCAAGGTCTTTAGCCGAAACGTTTACGATGCCGTTTGCGTCGATGTCGAATGTAACTTCAATTTGAGGAACACCACGACGAGCTGCAGGAATGCCGGTCAGCTGGAAGCGACCAAGTGTCTTGTTGTCGTTTGCCATTGGACGCTCGCCCTGCAGAACGTGAATTTCAACGCTTGTTTGGTTATCAGCTGCAGTTGAGTAAACCTCAGTCTTGCGAGTAGGAACAGTTGTGTTTCTCTCGATCATCTTTGTCATGACGCCACCAAGTGTTTCAACGCCGAGTGACAGAGGTGTAACGTCGAGAAGCAGAATGCCTGTAACATCGCCAGAAAGAACGCCGCCTTGGATTGCAGCACCCATAGCAACTGCCTCGTCTGGGTTAACGCTCATATTAGGCTGCTTGCCTGTCATTGACTTTACAAGTTCCTGGACAGCTGGCATACGAGTTGAACCACCAATCAAGATGACCTCGTTTAGGTCGCTTGCAGAAATCTTTGCATCGCTCAATGCCTGCTCAACTGGCTTTCTGCAACGGTTCAGAAGGTCGCTTGTGATTGACTCGAACTCAGCACGTGTGAGGTTGTAGTCAAGGTGCTTAGGACCATCGGCGCCTGCAGTGATAAATGGCAAGTTAATGTTTGTAGTGGATGTTGCTGAAAGCTCAATCTTTGCTTTCTCAGCTGCTTCCTTCAAACGCTGAAGAGCCATCTTGTCTTGGAGCAGGTCGATGCCGTTTTCTGCCTTAAATTTGTCGGCCAACCAAGTAATGATGCGCTGATCCCAGTCATCGCCACCAAGGTGGTTATCGCCAGCAGTTGAAGCTACCTCAAAAACGCTGTCGCCGAGCTCAAGAACTGAAACGTCAAATGTGCCACCGCCAAGGTCGAAAACGAGAATCTTCTCATCTTTGTCATCATCCTCTGGGTTAAAGCCATATGCCAAAGCTGCTGCTGTTGGCTCGTTGATGATTCTTTTAACCTCGAGACCAGCAATCTTGCCAGCATCTTTTGTAGCCTGACGCTGTGCGTCGTTGAAGTATGCAGGAACTGTAATAACAGCCTCAGTGATCTTCTCACCGAGTTGTTTTTCAGCGTCTGCCTTCATCTTCTGAAGAATCATCGATGAGATTTCCTCAGGTGTGTACTCTTTGTTGTCAATTGTTACAACGTTTCTTCCATCCTTGCCTTTTGCGACGTTGTAGGAAACTGTCTTTCTTTCTTCAGCAGTTTCGTCGTAGGAACGACCGATGAAACGTTTGACGCTTGAAATTGTGTTCTCAGGGTTTGTAACTGCCTGGTTCTTTGCGGCTTTGCCAACTACACGCTCGCCGTCTTTTCTAAATGCCTCTACAGAAGGAGTAGTGCGGTCGCCTTCTGCATTAACAAGAATTTCAGCCTCATTACCTTGCATTACAGCCATAGCTGAGTTTGTAGTTCCAAGGTCGATACCTAAAATCTTTCCCATTTTGTTTCCTTTCAATCTTTGTGGCTTACCTGTAAAGCCTTTTTAAAACATCTTCATAATAAAATCTAAGTGCGTGTCTGTCAAGTCTGTTTATAAATTTATTATTAGATACTCTGATTGGACTAGATGAAAGCTTAGAAAGGAGCAAAAACAGCCGCTAGAGGAACTACACCTTCATAAACCAGACAAAATCACAAGTGTACAGAAGATGGAACCTCGGATTTCTCGCGGCCACAAAACCTCTAAATTTAAAAGGTAAATTTAAAGAAACAACGTGTAAAAGAAGCCGCCGTAGTTCTTCGAGATAGTGCGGCATTGCTTCGTCCACAGTAAAAAAAGCAGCTCACGGCGGAGCTGCTTATATGGGTAAATAAAATTAGATAGTTTGTAAATTTAAGCGCGACCTACGCTGTTTCGCCAC
>JAUMVS010000252.1 GCA_030530045.1 Phoenicibacter congonensis | reverse complement strand
TGTATCTTCTTCAAAATTATATAAATTATAGATCTTTGACCATCTTTGGCTGTTATAATCTTTGACAAATTGATTCGCTGCTGATTCTGGACTGCTTTTTTTATTTCCAAGATAGAAAAATGCTGCGATCAATACAACCAGAACTGCAATTTCTGCTATGATGATCTTCTTTGCTTTATCACTAAATCCTGCTGCTGTTCTTACTGATCCTGACTGTGGAGCCGCTTCTTTTTTTGCAGGCTCTGATTCTGGTGCCTCTTCTTGTACCTCTGTACGCTCAATCTTAGCTCCACACTCTCCACAAAACAGATCGTCATCTTTTACTTCACTTCCACAATTTGGACAAAACATACTTCTTCATCTCCCTTCTTTATCTAAGTCCGCGTTTCTTTAATTCTGCTGCCATGGTATCAACATTCTTTTTCTCGTATTTGTTCAAAGAAATATCATTCTGATCGTCCACGGTTCCAACATACCATTCTTTTTTCTCAAAACGCTCTTTATTCTTCTTCTTTGTGAATTTTAATCCATGTCTTGCATAAACCTCATTCACTGCATATTGAAGTTCTTCATCAGATAATTTCTTTACGGAAGATTTGCTTACGTAAGAAGTGTCTGCATCTGGGAAAATATATCCATCATCCGCATCCATTACATTGCTTGCTGTATTATTTTTTGCAGCTGTTGTTGCTTCTTCTGTAACTTCTTCTGTTGTTGTTTCCTGTGTCGTTGGCTGCTCTGTTGTCATATTGTCTCCTGATTCTCCTGCATCTTCTTCAGATACAGATTCACCGGCATCAGATTCACTGACATCATCACTTCCATTACCGTTTGATTCTTGTTGTACAGCATCTTTTAAAGATGATGACTGTCCATTATCACTGCTTCCACTCATGATCATCATAGCGATCAGTGCTATGGCTACGACTGCGATCGCCACTCCTAAAGAAATGATGATCTGTTTTTCATTTTTCTTCATTCTTTTCTCCTCTTCTCTCGTAATATCGGTCAACACCATCTGCAATTCCTTCTGCAAGCATTGCCTGATAATGATTATCCGATAATTTCTGATCTTCTTCTGGATTGGACATAAATCCCATCTCAACGATCGTTACTGGAATCTTGCTCCAGTTGATCCCTGTCATCTCATCCGTCTGCGTTACACCGCGGTTCACTGCCCCGGTCCTTCTACATAATGTACTTATCACACATTCTGAGAGCTCCTGGCTATTTGCTGCGATCGATCTGCAATATGGATTTGATGATGTCGGACTCATTGTCAATGCCCCGTTTGCAGACTGAGAATCTGCACTATTACAATGAATCCTTAATAAAATATCTGAACCACTTTCATTTGCCATAAGAGCCCGCTTTTTATTGCTGAGTGACACATCATTCGTCTCACGGATCATATATACGTCATATCCTCTCGCGATCAATGCACTTTTTTGCTTTAACGAAACTTCTAAATTCACCTGATATTCTGTTCGTTTTGTGACAACACCTTCGGTTCCTGAGGATACCATCGGTTTTGTCTTATCAGAACCAGGTCCGATCGCTTCTTTTGCACTCATCTGTTTCTTTTGATGTCCTGCATCGATTGCGATCTTTATACGTTTCTCCTGCTGATTTGACTCTTCCTGGTCGGCCGTTGCTTCATTCTTTGTTTGTGTTGTCTTTTGCTTGATGATCTCTGTTCTTTTTTCTGTGGTTGGTTTCGGCCGGTCTTCGCTGATCATTTCATCATCGTTGCTGCATCCAGCACAGAAAAAACAGAGGATCATACACAAGATCATGATCTTCCATATCTTTTTCATACTTTTTATCCCTCTCATTTATGATACTGCCGTTGTTCTATGGCTCTACAACATGAAGCTCTCCTGTCACAGAATCCATCACATATCCAGATATCTTCACATCTTTTGGAATCAATGGATGTTTTCTCAACATTTCTACAGAATCTTTTACAGAACTTTCCACACAGTCAAATCCTTCCAGCCATGTATCAAAATCAATGCCACAATGACGGATCAACTCAATCTTCTCCTCATCGACTCCTCGATCCATCATATGCTTGATCATCATATCACTATTAATATGCTGTACACCACAGTCGGTATGTCCAATGACCATGACTTCCTCTATTCCAAGTTCAAAGATTCCGACTAAAACACTTCGTACCACGCTTCCGAAGGCATGACTTACAACACCACCGGCATTC
>JAUMVS010000251.1 GCA_030530045.1 Phoenicibacter congonensis | reverse complement strand
GGTCTCACCGAAGACGAACTTTGTATCGCTCAGAACGAAATTTGGGCTCGACACGGCAGGAAGTTTAAAAATAACTGGCTGCAAGAATACTTCGACGGGCAAAGTTGGTACCACGGAACCGTCGATCCCGACGATTTTACCAAGCAAAAAATTGGCTGGTCTGACGTCGAAGAAGCAAACGCGAAGCTGATTTCCGACACGCTTTCGAGCAAAGGCTACGATGTCAATGCGGTCCACCCTAACTAAGCTTGCCCTGCCTGCGCTGCTTGCAATGCTGCTCGTGCCTGGGCTTTTTGGTTGCAGCAGCAACACTGAAGCGACCGAAACTCAACAGCTCGACGGCGTTATTAAGGAGCAAGAATACACGCCGAGTGCAGAATCTGACGGTGGTCAGAAGGGCGAAACTTCGGCCAAATCCACTCAGGATGCGGAAGCTTTAAAAGCGAAACTCGACTTGACGGAAGATTATCGCGACTCGTTTGTTCATGGCGAGAAGCCCGCTAGTGCGCAGAAATACATCGTTCTTCACGACACCGAAGGAAATGGGGACGCTGAGTCGGTCATCAACATGTGGGACGGAAACGGCAATCTCGTGGCCGCGCATTTCATCGTGAACAAGGACGGCTCGATTTGGCAGTGCGTCCCGCTCGACAAGATTGCGCACCATTCGGGCTATGGCGACACTGGCCACAATGAATTGTTCGGCACGGAGGACGAGTCGCGCGACGACAAGCTCGGAGCCGTTCCGATTGGGGATTCTTTTGCTGACTACGGCATGAATTCCTACTCAATCGGCATCGAAATGGTTCATGTTGGTGGCAGCGGCGATTATCCTGAAGCACAACTCGAGGCGCTCGACGATCTGATTGCCTACATCGATGCCTATTACGGTTTCGAGTCAGAAATCACCGACCATAAAGCTTGGCGCAGTGGCAACTCCGACACCAGTGCTGAATTCGCCTCCTACCTCGCAAACTACCAGTCCACCCGCCACCACTAAACAGCCTGTGCAGAACTCATTGTCCCCGCTGCACACAACTCATCGTCCCCATTGCTCAGCCGCCGATTCTCGACTTTCCGCAAGTTGAGCTAAACTTCGGCGATAATGACGCGGTGAACAAAAACGTACGACAGATTTTTCTTCCAGTAATCACCGCATTTGTGTGGGGAATGGCGTTTGTAGCGCAGGATTATTGTGCCGACAAAATCGGCGTCTTCCAAACTTTGGTCGGGCGCAATCTCGCTGGATTCCTCGCGATGCTTGTCGTCCTTTACGCTTTCCGTACAATTTCAAAGAAAAAAGAAGCGCGTTCTGTCAATGAAACAAATTCCGTCACGGAAGAGGCTGTTTATAAAGCCAGCAATTCAGAAGCTTCGGGAGCCGCATCCACCCAGGCAATAGCTTCTGCGTCTGGGTCAAACGTAGCCAGCGGAAGAGGCAACAAAACTCTCATAATTGGTTCGGTTTGCCTCGGAGTTTCTCTTTTCGTTGGAATGCTCTTGCAGCAAGTGGGCATAATTCTGGGAACCGAAGTCGGCAAGGCGGGGTTCTTGACATCGCTTTATGTGGTGATAGTTCCGCTTTTGGGAATCGCGGTTGGGGAGCGCCCATCGCTCAAGCTGTGGGTGGCCGTGCTTGTCGCGGTTCTGGGCCTTTATTTCCTGAGCATCAAAGGCGATTTTTCGCTCGCGCTTGAGGACGCGCTCGTTCTGTCCTGCGCGGTAGCGTTCGCAATTTATATCCAGCTCGCGGCCTATTTTTCCGTGCGCTGCGACGCGATTGCGCTATCGACCTACCAACTTCTCGTCGCAGGCCTCATTTCGCTGCCGTTTTTCCTCCTCACGGAAACTTTCAGTTGGGAAATGTTCGTCTCGACACTGCCGTCGATTCTTTATCTCGGCGTTTTCTCCAGCGCCATCGGCTTCACGCTTCAATTAATTGCGCAGAAGGGGACAAACACGACAGTTGTCACTTTGCTCATGAGCCTCGAGAGTGTTTTCGCAGCTTTTGGCGGCTGGGTTTTGCTCGGACAAGTTATGTCGGGTCGCGAACTTTTCGGCGCTGCCTTGATGCTAGCTGCGGTCATCCTAGCTCAAATCCCAACTTCCCACAAAGCAACGCAGGAATCTGCAAGCGTCGCTCACCAAACTTCTAATTAATAACCTCTCGTTAATTTACCTTAGCCCCTTTTTCATTTATCTCCGTCACCATTTTCTGTTCGCATTTTTCTCCGTCACCATTTACC
>JAUMVS010000250.1 GCA_030530045.1 Phoenicibacter congonensis | reverse complement strand
TGTTTTGGATGACAGAGCAGAGCGCCCAGGCGTTAAATTTGCAGACGCCGACCTCATTGGCTGGCCACTGCAAATCATCGTTGGCAAAAAAGGCATTGAAGCAGGCGAAGTTGAATACAAGGTTCGCGCTAATGGCAACCGTGGCTCAATTCCAGCTGGCTCTGTTACCGAAAAACTTGAGAAAGTTGCCGCTGCTCTTCGCACAATTAACAAGGGCACCGACGACGTTTTCACTGTCTTTGAGGACTAATAGATTTTTAGCGTTTTTGAGAAATTGAAGAAGCAACCAAAACAAGACTTGATTTACGGCAAGCGTCCAATTCTGGAGGCTTTGACTTCCGGCGTAAAGCTTTCTTCTATTAAAATTTCGGATTCAGCGGAAAAGGATTCGCTGCTAAATCGCATCGTTGACCTTGCGAAAGCTCAAAATGTGCGAGTTGACAGAGTCTCGATTAAAGAAATAAAAAAACCAAGCGACAATCGCAACTTTCAAGGAATTGCTGCGGTTGTTGCTCCTTTTAAATATGAAGAACTCGGAGTTTGTCTAAACGACGCTCAATCCACGTTTGAGCGCCAAGGTGCAGCTCTAGTTCTTGTATGTGACCACATCACCGACGTTGGGAATCTTGGCGCAATCATCAGAAGTGCCGAGAGTGTTGGGGCATCTTGCGTTGTTATCCCAAATGCTAGAAGTGCAAGCGTGACTTCTGTTGTCTACAAAACTTCAGCAGGAGCCGTAGCCCACATTCCAATCGTTCAAGTTTCAAACATTGCTCGCACCCTTGTTGAACTCAAAGACAATGGCTTTTGGGTGGTTGGCGCAAGCGAACATTCCGAAAGCGTTATTTGGGATTCTAATTTTGAAGGTAAAATTGCCATCGTTTTAGGTAACGAAGAAAAAGGCATTTCAAACATCGCTTTGGCAGAATGCGATGACACTTTCAAACTTCCTCAGCGAGGCAAAGTTTCATCTCTAAATGTCGCGCAAGCCTCGACTGTTTTTATGTACGAGTGGGTTCGTCAAAATGGGCTCGACTAGCGACAAAGTCTACATCGTTGATGGCTATAACGTTTTGCGCTGCGGGCCTTGCTATGAGCATTTAACTGGACCTGATTGGACCGATGACTCATTCAACCTTGCGCGTGAAATGCTTCTAAACGACGTCACGCTGCTTGTTGGAAAAGAGGCTACTGCTACGATTATTTATGACGGCACGCGAAATGAATTCTCAACTGGCAAAGCTCAAAAAGTTGGACCTGTTAGCATTATCTTTTCTGTAACCGGGAAAGATGCTGATCAAACTGTTATCGAACTTGCAAGAAAAGCTCGCTTAAAGACTGAAAAAGTAACCGTAATTTCAAGTGACGCTAGTGTTCAAAACTCTGTCATGGGCCACGGAGTTGCTCGCATGAGTTCGCGAGATTTTTGCCGCGAGTGCAACGCATTGCGTCAACAAGTTGCAGAAGACCTAACAGTTAAGCCTCCCAAAAAATCAACCGTTGGCTCAACTATTCCAGAAGACGTTTTGTCTAAATTAAAAAACCTGAGAGATTCACTTTAAAAAATGACTAATTTCCTAATTGACATTGGCAATACCGACACTTGTGCCGGCATTGGTGAAGGCACGAAAATTATTGATAGCGTTCGTGCAACATCCGACGTTCCAGCTGCTGACTACATTGCCGGCGGTCCTGATTTTACGCCTGATAGAGCAATTATCTCAAGCGTTGTTGGCCCAAAAACTGAGGAGTGGGTCAAAGCCATTCGTGACAAGTGGGGAATTGAGGCTCATGTTCTAAATCCAAGTCACGTCGAAGGCATTTTGGGCTTTAAAGTGGACGACCCAAATGCGGTCGGCGCCGATCGCATTGCCGATGCAGTGGGTGCTCTTCTTGAATACAAAACGCCCTGCATAGTAGCCGATTTTGGAACTGCTACAAACATAGAATACGTCAACGAAAAAGACGAATTCTGCGGCGGAATCATCATGACGGGCGTTTGGACGGGCATGAAGTCGCTAAGTCAATTTGCGTCTGCTCTGGAAGACGTTCGTCTTGAAGTTCCAAAAGAAGTCGTCGGCAAAAACACCGATCACGCTGTGCAAAGCGGTTTGGTTTATGGTGAAGCAGCGCGAATTGATGGTCTCGTTGCAAAGATTAAACAGCAAGCAGGCCCCGAGGTCGCACCGCTAATTAAAACAATCGCGACTGGCGGTTTCTGTAAATTAATTGGACCAATTTGTTCGT
>JAUMVS010000249.1 GCA_030530045.1 Phoenicibacter congonensis | reverse complement strand
GGCTGTCGACCTCGAGGTGTTCGCCGAGCAGGTATTTCAGCCGCGCCGTGTCGAGCACCGTGCCGGAGCCGAAGACGCGTTCCTCGGGGAAGCCGCTGAGCTTGACGGCGACGTGGGTGAGGATATCAACGGGGTTGGCGACGATGAGCAGTATGCCCTCGGTGTTATATCGCGTGACGCTCGGGATAACGGAGCCGAATATCGCGACGTTGCGCCTGACGAGGTCGAGCCGCGTTTCGCCCGGCTTCTGTCCCGCTCCGGCGGTGACGATGATGACTGAGGCGTCCGCGAGGTCGGGATAGTCGCCGGCGTAGATCTGAGTCGGCTTCGCAAACGGAAGCCCATGGCTTATATCGAGCGCCTCGCCCTCCGCCTTCTCACGGTTGGCGTCGATCAGCACGAGCTCCGAAAAAAGCCCGCTCTGCATCAGCGCGAACGCGCTCGCCGCGCCGACGAAGCCGCATCCGATGACCGCGGCCTTTCTGGTGTTCACTTTAGTCATGATTTTCACCTCCGCAGATATTATAACCGAAAAACCCCACGCTGTCCACACGAAAGGGTCGATCTTATCCCTCAATTTGCCGGCAAAAACGAAAAGCAGCAAACTTTTTTCAAAAAAACTCTTGACAAAGGGGAGGAGACGGGTATAATAATAATTGAGCTCAATCAAATTGAGAACAATTAAAAGGAGGGCAAAACAATGTCAATCTATGATTTCAAGGTAAAAACGATGGACGGCGGCGAGGTTTCGCTGGCTGACTACAAGGGCAAGCTGCTGCTGATCGTGAACACCGCGACGGGCTGCGGCTTCACCCCGCAATACGACGGGCTTCAGGATCTTTACGAAGCGCATCAGGCGGACGGTCTGGAGATACTCGACTTCCCCTGCAATCAGTTCCACGAGCAGGCGCCCGGCGACGACGTGGATATCCACAGCTTCTGCACCGGCCGCTACGGGATCACCTTCCCGCAATTCTCGAAGATCGACGTCCTCGGCGAAAACGCCGATCCCCTCTTCAAATATCTCTCCGAGAACACGCAGTTCGAGGGCTTCGGCAAGAGTCCGATGTCGCTCATCCTCAAGGGCGTCGTCAAAAAGATGGATAAGGATTATAAACACAACGGCAACGTGAAATGGAACTTCACCAAGTTCCTCATCAGCCGCGAAGGCGAGATCATCGCCCGTTTCGAGCCCACGCTCCCGATGGACGAGGTCACGAAGAAGGTCGAGGAGGCGCTCTGATGCGTTACGATTACAAGACAGAAAACGTCTGCTCGCAGGTCATAAGCTTTGATATCGACGGCGACGTTATCAGCAACATTGAGTTTTACGGCGGCTGCAACGGCAATCTCAAGGCGATAAGCAAGCTCGTCGACGGCTGGACTGTGGAGAAGATCGAGCAGTATCTGCTCGGAAACACCTGCGGACGCCGCCCGACTTCCTGCGCCGATCAGCTTGCGAAGGCGGTCAGAAAGGCCTATGACGAGCAGCACGCCGCGTAAGGAGAGGATATTATGAAGATAGCCGTTTCATATTACACCAGATCCGGCAACACCGAAAAGCTCGCGGAAGCGATCGCCTCGGCGCTCGGCGTGACGGCTCGCCCCGTCGCCGACGGGCTCGATGGAGAAGCTGATCTGCTTTTCCTCGGCAGCTCGCCCTACGCATTCGACGTTGACGGCGCGATAAAGGAATTCGTCGCCGCCTGCGCCGGCAAGGTCGGCGTTATCGTCTGCTTCGGCACCTCCGCTTCGGGGATGTCCACGCGCAAAAAGATAAAAGCGGCGGCGGACAAGGCGGGCGTAAAGGTGAGCGAAGAATACTTCAACTGCCCCGGTCGATTCAAGTTCATGCACAAGGGGCGCCCGAACGACGAGGACGCCGCGGCGGCGGCGAAGTTCGCCGTGGAAACGCGGGATAAGCTCGCGTCCGCGCGATAGTTTTTCGGAGGGCATTATGGATAAATACGACGCGCTCAGGCTTGAAAATCAAATATGCTTCCCGCTCTACGCGGCGTCGCGCGAGATAATCAAGAAGTACACGCCGTATCTCAGGGAGCTCGATCTGACCTATACGCAGTATATCGCGCTGATGGTCTTATGGCAGGAGAAGGAGATAAGCGTAAAGGAGCTCGGCGCGAGGCTGTTTCTCGACAGCGGCACGCTGACCCCCGTGCTCAAGAGCCTGGAGGATAAGGGCTGCGTCAGGCGCCGCCGTTCGACGGACGACGAACGCGTCGTGATAGTCG
>JAUMVS010000248.1 GCA_030530045.1 Phoenicibacter congonensis | reverse complement strand
ATACCGGGCTCCGGTATGACCGATTCCGATTCTGGCAGGGGTGGATTTTTTCATTTTTTCCAATTCTTCAGAGTATGTGATCATAGAAATGCTCCTTTCCTTGACATACTAATGCAAAAAGATGGTCGGATCTCCGGCCAGTTCGGTCAGATGTCCGTCTTTCCAGATGCCATGCTGTATCATCCAGGCTTCAAATTCCGGAATCGGACGTTTGTGGAATAATTCCCGTACCGCAGCCACATCGTGAAAGCTGGTAGACTGATACATCAGCATGATATCATCGGCCTGAGGAAGCCCCATGAAATAGTGACAGCCGGAGTTTGCCAGCAGCATCAGCAGAGTTTCACTGTCATTCTGATCCACCGGCATATGGTTGGTATAGCAGACATCACAGCCCATAGGAAGCCCATGAAGATGACCACAGAAGACATCTTCCAGTCCTGCCCGGATCAGCTGTTTGGTATCATAGATATATTCCGGTCCCATAAAACCCACCACAGTATTGACCAGAAATGGCTGATAGTGGCGTGCCAGACCGTAACAGCGGCATTCCATTGTCTGCTGATCTGTGTCATAGTGAGCAGAAGAAGAGAGCTCAGAAGCCTGACCAGTTTCAAAATACATCACATTAGGTCCCTTGGCGGAACCGTCTTCCAGGAACATCTTCCAGGCTTCAGAAAGCATTTCCAGAGTGATGCCAAATGCATTGCAGGCTTTTTCTGACCCGGCAATGGACTGAAAACAGAGGTCTGCTTTGCCCTGTCCGCTTTCCAGCACTTTCATTTGCGTTGTGATGTGAGAAAGGACACAGGTCTGCGTGGGAATCTGATATTTGTCACGGATTTCGCCCAGTGTATTCCAGATCGACAGCGTACTGTCAAAAGTATCGATAGAAGGATTCAGCCCCAGAACAGCATCTCCGATCCCATAGCTTAATCCCTCCAGGGTAACGGCTGTGACCCCTTCGGTATCATCGATAGGATGATTGGGCTGAAGGCGGCTGGCCAGAATATTTTCACCGCCAATGGTAGTATTGCAGGTGGCAGTGATGCGAAGCTTATTCCCGGCATAGACCAGATCCAGATTGCCCATGAGCTTGGATATGGCAGCAATGACTTCACTGGTCATACCATTAGACAGAGCCAGAATATCCCACCCGGAGACGGAAGAGGAGAGAATCCAGTCCCGCAGTTCACCGATAGATTTATGCTCAATCTGATGATAAGAATTCTGATCCAGATCATCCAGAATCAGACGGGTGACAGCATCCTCCTCATAGGAAACCGATGGATGTTCGGTAAGTTCCTGTACAGTCAGATCAGCGAGCACTGCTTTGGCAGCGATCCGCTCCAGAGTAGAACTGGCTGCAAGACCGGCCAGAGTATCTCCGGATTTGGCTTCACTGGCCTTGGCCAGCACCTCTTTGATGTCAGAAAAAAGATACGTATGTCCGTATAATGTGGTTTTTAAGTTCATCCTACGTCACCTCCTGCAGTGGATGAGGAATTTTGAAAAATCATAGTCTTTACAATCACCGGTATCACGGTACCGTTTGCCACAGGAATTCCCAGATCAATATAATCACCACTGTCACAGCAGATGTGATCCAGACAGATAATCCGGTGATGTTGGTGATTAATATGACGCAGTGCCTGACCAAGAGCTTTCCCGATATCGGCTTCCGTGATCAGAATGATATCACTTCCAGGGGGACAGCAGGTTTCATACTGATTCATAATATGCAGGGCCATTTCCTGGATCTGTAAAAAAGACGGACAGGGGATTCCCTGAAAGGCTACAGCCATACGGCCGTCCGCTTCGGCTATCAGCAAAGATAGCACACGGTGCAGGCGCATTTCCAGAAAAGATAGATCCTCAGCAGTCTGCAAAGTAATTTTCCCAATGGGAAGATTGCGAAGCGGAAAATCAGTTTCCGTATAAGAAATGGTGCTGCCTGAAATGGCAGTACTGTAATTCCCGGCGCCGATGACGGTTGCACGCATGGTTTCCTGCGCTTTTTTGCGGTTTCCCTTTTGAAAAAATGGCTGTTGCATCAATGCAGCAGCAAGAAGCGGTCCGATATCACCATACTGATTCCAGTCTGCCTGAAGGGAAGGATCCTCCATACAGGCAGCTACCCCTCCGGAGAAAGTGAAAAATTCAGGTACGACATGACCGGATAATAAATGATTGGTCTGTAGCAGTGTCAGATCTGCCTGACAGGCAGAAGCGTCCGCTGGTATCCATCC
>JAUMVS010000247.1 GCA_030530045.1 Phoenicibacter congonensis | reverse complement strand
CGATTGGTCATGGGTTCGGATTTGTTGTTTTTATGGAAGAAGTTGAAGACTGGTAATAGGGGAGCTGGGAGGACTGCTGATCAGGGTGATCCTCTTGGCTTCTTTATGTAAACGCGTCGTCCGCGATCTCCTTCTTTGCTTTCCATTCGGCAAATGCCTTTTTGCCGTCCTCGCTTTCGTAGTACTTCTGAATTGCCGGAAGCAGACTCCGCGTCAGCGATTCAAATATCGCAAAGGCCTCGCGTCAAGGCGTCGGATCAGATGTCAATTAAGAGATACTTTGCCCCATTTACGGGGAAGCAAGGAAACAGGAACAAATAGGAGCAGCCCCAACAAGTGGGGCTGCTCGGGACCGGATGCGATCGGCAGACCGTTTTTAAGGCGTGCCCTGCCGCAAACCCTTATGGGGCTTGTTCAAAACCGCTCTTTTATGAGTGGTCCTGACCGTTGGCCGATTAGGCTTTGATGCAGTACAGGACGCATCTGCTTTCGGAGATCTTACGAAAGCGGTGCGGGGAGTTGGCCTTGATGTAAATAGTATCGCCTTCGTTTAGGACATACTCCTGCTCACGGATCGTCATGACCATGCTGCCCTCCACAATAACGTCAAGCTCATCTTCACAGTGACCGTAGGAGATCTCCTCGCCAAAGTAGTCGCTTTCGATCGTCAGCACGGTTGCCTTGATTTTTTGGTTTGGATCACACAGCGAGGCATACTTCGTGCGGTAAGAGTCCGTATATACGCTTTTTCGCTCATTCGCGCGGGTAACGGGAGAGAAAGGCATGGCTTCCTGCAGCAGGGTCAGCATGTCGACCTCCAGCGCGTTGCACAGCAGCTGAAGATGTTCCAGTGTTGGGCTGGCGGTGTTGCGCTCGATATTGCTGAGAAAACTGACGGATAGGCCGGTGCGGTTCGACAGTTCCTTGAGCGTGATATTGTAGCTTTTACGGATGAGCTTAATCTTTCCGCCAATCATATCAGGAACTTCCTCCATTGATTTTCAGACTATTATAGCATGTATGCGCCAGACTTACAAACTGGGAAAGTACACAGAAAAGCTGTGGCCCGGACACAAAAATCAGTCCTTGTCGTAGGTAAACACGCGTGTGCAGGACCAGCCGCCGTCGACAAGCAGCGTCTGACCGGTGACGTACTTGCCGGCCTCGCTGGCGAGGTAGAGGGCGATGCCAAGGTAGTCGTCCGTTTCAGACATGCGGCCCATCGGTACCTGTGCGATCGCGGCGTCCAGATAGGACTTCGGGCGCTGCGCCATCATCGGCGTGTTGATCCACACCGGAGCGATGCCATTGACCGTGACGCCCTTGGGGGCCATCTCGACTGCAAAGAAGCGAGTGGCCTGCTGCACGCCGGACTTGCTGACAGCGTAAGCCATAGCATCATTGGCGTTGACGGAAAAGGCATCGATGGAGTTGTAGTTGATGATGCGGCCAAAGCCGTGGCCGACCATGATCTTGCCGACCTCCTGGTTCAGAAAGATGGTGCCAAGCAGGTTTGTTTCGAACGTCTTGCGGATCTCATCCTCACGGAAGGTGAGCGTATTCTCGACATGGCAGGTCGCAGCGGTGTGGATCAGTACATCAATGCGGCCATACTTGGCGGCAACCTGTGCGACCTTCTCAATGATATCCTCATGGCAGCTGATGTCCATTTGGATGCCGTCAATCGTCAGACCCTCATCGGCCAGAAGCTTCTGTACCTCGGCGACCTTTTCCATACGGCGGGATGCCATGACTACCGTTGCTCCGTTTTTGGCAAAGCAGCGGGCATTGGCCGTGGCAACGCCGCCGCAGCCCGTGACCAGAACGATGCGGTCCTTTACGCTGAACATATTTTCGATTAACATCATATCTTTCATTTTTCAGTCCTCCTGTAAACTGATTCTGATGGTTGTTGTGTTATAAAGCTAAACTGCGGTGCCGATGACCTGCGCCGTGATGTTTCGGGTGGAAAAGAGCGCAGAAATCTGCGCCAGACGCTCGCGGGAGGGCGGCTCCATCTCAATGCTTTCAAGGCCGAGCCCTCTGCGCTTGGCAAGGCCGAGGCTGTGATAGGGGATCAGCATAACATCTCGCAGATCGTGGGCGTCGAGAAAATCGGCCGTTTGCAGGATGATCTCATCCGAGTCGTTTACGCCGTGGGTCAGCGGCATGCGGATCTGAAATTTTACGTGCACCGCGTCATAACAGCTGAGCTTTGCAAGGTTTTTCAGAATTATAAGGTTTCTGCG
>JAUMVS010000246.1 GCA_030530045.1 Phoenicibacter congonensis | reverse complement strand
ATCCAAAGCATCCATGCACGCCGCTGATGACTAATATCGGGATAGTACTTTGCGAGCCCAAACTGCTCGAACATCGCCATTTGCTCATCATCCGTCAGCGCAATGCACGAGTCAAGCGTGACTGGAGCGGGAAGTCCATCTATACGACCATTCGCATAATGCAGAATATCGTCCAATCCGTCCGTAAGATACTTCCCAGCCTCAGCCCATTGCGTAAGGAACTCGCTGGTTTTCGCGTCGTTGAGTCTCATAATCCCGTTTTCCCCCTTACGCTTCACCCTTGTCGTAAACACACTCAAAGACCATGTCCTGAACGGAAAGCACAGCATCGGGCGCAGGCTTGTAGGGCATCGGATTGAAGAAATTCTTATCTCTTGCAGAGTAGAAAACCGCATCCAGTGCATAAACACCGTCTGCATCATTCTCGCACAGTTTTGCACAGAAATCGGCGTAAGAAAATGCACGTCCTATCTTCTGACGCAAACGCGCGTTGTATTCACCCTTAATGCGATCATTTCGGCTCTGTGCGAGAGGCTTAAAGCGTGCAGGATAGGACACTTTGCAGATATACGGGCAATCCCAATCCTGCGTCTGTGCAACGCGCGTTTGTACGAAATCCCCAACAGGTCTAAACGAGGGGTCAGCACACGCATTCTGAACAGCTTCTCGAATCGAATCCCAGTCCTTATAGTCGAATGAGGGGAGAACAATGATCTGGACTTTTCCTTTCTCATATCCGTCCTCACCCTGCTGTACGACATGCACATCAACGATACGGCTGTCGGCATTCTTCGCCCGTGCTTCATAAGCCAAGTAAGTCCCTGCCCCTGCGAGCGACTGTATTTCGGTTTTCAGCCAAGCCCTGAAAACTTCATCATCCGTCATCGGATCTGTTCCGCCTGAAGTTTCTGTGATGTTACGGCAACTCGTGATATAGGCAGGTGCTGAAACTATTGTGTCCAGTTTGCCTATCGGAATGCCGTTGTATTCAGACCCCGCATCCACCGCACGGAACACGGTATCCGCTGAGTCCGACATCTGAAACTCAAAAGCATTAGCGAATTTATATTTACCATCCTGATCCGATATGACGATTTTGCCTTCCGGAATCGTCCCTCCGTCGCCTTGATTCTTAGCTACGACGCGGGCCCTTACCGTTGCATGGTATCCATCCATACGGCAAAGACCATACGTTTCGGCAATAGCATCGAGATATTCGCCCGTCGCTGTCGCAAGCCATCTCTGTTTTGAAGCATCGTTCATTGAATTGATAAGCACGGCCACGGCATACGAGAATATGGACGCGGTTTGAAATTCCACAGACCCGATCCGCATCGTCTCGCCATACGCATTATAGTACGCATCGCGAAAGAGGCTCATGATACCCTGCACATCCAGTTTCAGTAAATCCAAATCAGCCATCATGCCTTCTCTTCAATGTCGATGTTAAACTCAAAAGACCCGTCTGCTCGGCCCTCATCCAATGTGAGCGACTTCACATACGCACTAGGATAGTACTTCGAGACTTCGGATTGCACGGATGTACGCGTCAGCACAGTCGATTCATCCGTTTCCGATAGACCATAATCCCTGAAAAGGACATGTGTGCCCTTTTCAGTTTTGACCATATTCACCACTAATTGTCCAGTATTCGCACTTTCACGCATCGCAAGCCTCTCTTCTATGCTTGTTTGGATATTAGAGTGTTGAGACTAAGGTCGAGGTAGACCGCTTCACAGTGTACCCTTCGACGAACTGGATATTCATCTCGACATCTGAAAATGTACTCATGGCATCCGTCTGGGGAGTAACTTGAACGGACTTGCACAGAAGATTCTCGTACCATTTTCCATACCAGACCAGCGTGAAAAGCCCTCCAACAAGCCCCTGCACGTGCATGATGTACTCAAAGATGGAAATACCTTCCTTTTGTGCGATATCCTCGGCCGAGGCAGAAAGACGAATAGACCCTGTCAAAGCTGTGTTCCGCTTTCTGGACACAAGGCTTTGGCTCGTGGAGGTAGCGTCATGAGAAAACCGCTGTGAAAGCTCAAGGGAATCATTCAGATTGAGGACTGTATTGTACAGCTTCAAATCACGTCCGCCGTATAGGATTTTAGTCGTAAACTTGTTCATAGATTCTCCTACGAAGGCGGCAAAGTCGAGCCGCTGACGGTTCCAATAGGCGCTTGTGGAGCGGGAGGTGGAGGCAAGCAAGGAAGTGCCGTGACCGCGTGCGTATGAGACACA
>JAUMVS010000245.1 GCA_030530045.1 Phoenicibacter congonensis | reverse complement strand
TGCCGGTCCTGGCACTATTCCAAACTGAGTACTCTTCTTGTATCAAACATCAAGAAGGGAAACAGTGAGCTTCTAAGGGCTTTACAGGAAGAAGCAGACCGCTCGTTTGAAGAGAGAAGAAGCATTGCAAGGCAGATGGGAGAAGAAGCCGGGACCAAGCTGCTCCTTCCTATGATGATCATGCTGGGAGTTACGCTGGTAATTATTATGATTCCGGCTTATTTCAGCTTCTCCCTGTAAGCAGCAACAGAATGTGAGTTGCCGCAGAAAGGCTGCGGCAGGAAAGGACACTATGAAAAAAGCAGGTTATGCGTGGTTTCGAATCAAGAATTACATGAAAGAAAAGCTTCATTCCGGACATCGTTTCCTTACGGATGAATCCGGTATGGGAACTGTGGAGCTGATTCTGATCATTGTTGTTCTGATCGGACTGGTGATTATTTTCAAGAAACAGCTGACTTCATTGGTGAATACGATTTTCGAGACGATTACCAGCAAGAGCAATGACGTTCTCGGATAACCGGAATACAGAAAAGGCAAGATGAAGAAGAGAAAAGTGAAGAGAAAAGATGGGTATCTGACGGTTTTTCTTGCCTTGTCACTTCCGATTATTCTCTCCCTCGTTTTCGTTCTTCTGGACGGAGCAAGAAGAAATGCAATTCGGATGCAGACGGAGTTTGCGACAGATATTGCTGTGAATTCAGCACTGGCAGAGTTTAACAGGGAGCTGTTCTTACAGTATGACCTTCTGATGATTGATACTTCGTATGGAGCAGGAAATCCGTCTGCATCCAATACAAAAGAACACGTTCGGAAATATCTTGAAAAGAATCTGTCTTCGGGAGGCGTGCGCTCTTTTCGGAAAGGTGATTTTACCGGAACCTCACTAAAGGACCTGCAGCTGTCGGAGACAAGATTTGCCGCAGATCGGAACGGTCAGGCCGTGAAGGAGCAGATTCAGGCCTATATGTCGGCAGAACCGGTTGGCGAGCTTGCTTCCGGGTTATTGGAGTCGGTAAATGGATTCAATGGCTTTGGCTTCGATACCTCGGAGTGGGCAAGACGGAAAGCTGAGAACGAAGAGGAACTACAAAAAGGTCTGGAAGAAGCAAGAAGACGGAGAGAAGAACGCGCCGGAGAAGACGGGAATGAGGAGATGCCGGAAGGAGAGGCGGAGGCCTCTGAAGCTGCTTCCTATGCAGCGGCAAACGGGATCGATGAAGAGCATGCGTGGGATCCCTGGAAGGAGGTCAATGCTTTATATGGAACACCGATTCTGAAAACTGTTCTGGGTGACGGCGGAGAAATCAGCTCGGAAAGCGTCCGGGCAAATGACTATCTTTCCCATCGCACACCCATTCAGGGAGACGGAGCGAAGGCTGCAAACAGTCACCATTACAGTGAAGTCAATGCTCTCCTGATGAATGCATATCTGAATGAAAAGTGCGGAAATTATCGGAATACACTGGAGAAAAGCCGGCTGAAATATCAGATGGAGTACCTGCTTTATGGTAAAGATTCGGATCGTGAGAATCTGGAAAAGACGGCGGAAACACTGCTTCTGATTCGCCTTGCAGCGAACATGGCATATCTGTACTCGGACGGAGGAAAGAAGGCAGAGGCAAAATTCTGGGGTGTACTTCTGTCTTTGATTTGTTTCAGTCCGGAGCTTGAGCCGCTGTTTACCAATGCGATTCTTCTTGCCTGGATTTATTCCGAGTCGGTCTGTGATCTGAAAGCATTATTTGCGGGTGAGAAGGTACCTTTGATGAAGAATTCCGGCACATGGAAAACCGGACTTCTTTCAATCTTCAGACCTGGCCTTTCTTCCGGGCATTCCGGATCCGGGAGCGGTTTGGATTATGTCGGTTATCTGAGAATTTTTCTTTTTATGGAGAACGGAAATACACGGGATTTCAGACTGATGGATCTGATGGAGATGGATGTCAGGAAAGCAGAAAAAACGGAAAACTTTCGCCTGGATGGCTGTCTGGATACCTTTTCCATTGACGCTGCGGTAAGCGGGCGGGCCGGTTATGAATGCACAATTCATCGGGAAGCAAGCTATGAATAAAACCATTGAAAATGGCAGGTGGAATCGGGATATCACATGACAAGGGAGGCTGGAAGCGATGCGCTTTTGGAGAAAAAGATCCGTTTACAAAATGAATCATAAAATCAGAAGGCCTCTTCGGGAAACGGAAACCGGAAGGGCATCGTTTCCAGCCTCCTATCTTGCAGGCAGTATGACCGTGGAAGC
>JAUMVS010000244.1 GCA_030530045.1 Phoenicibacter congonensis | reverse complement strand
ACCGACGCAGCAATTAACCCTGGCAACTCTGGTGGCGCTCTCGTTAACGAAAACGGTCAGCTCATCGGAATCAACACTCTCATTACTTCTAGCTCGGGCAACTACTCAGGCGTTGGCTTTGCAATCCCTGTAAATTACGCAATTGGAATTGCTCGCGACTTGATTGATGGCAAGACTCCAACATACGCTCAGCTCGGTGTTTCTTGCACAACCATCACCGACCAAATCGCAAAACGCTACGGCTTCAGCGTAACAAGCGGTGCCTATGTCTCATCGGTTGTTGAAGGTAGCGGAGCAGCTGAAGGCGGCATCCAAAAGGGCGACATCATCACTGAGTTCGATGGCGAAGCAGTCACAAGCTCATCAGAACTCACCCTTGATGTTCGCAAGAAAAATCCAGGCGATAAAGTTTCAGTGAAACTTGTTAGAGATAAAGAAGAAAAGACAGTTGAGATTACGCTCGGGTCAGGTTCTTCATCAAGCAGCTCCTCGAGCCAAGGTCAATATGGTCAAAGCCAAGGTCAGCAACGAGGTGCCTACTAACAAGTCCCCTTCTTTGAAACTTTAGAACTTTAAAACAAAACAGAACAAACACCAATAAAGACTTCAGCTTTTTAAGCCGGAGCCTTTTTGGTGTTGTAGTGAATTTACTGGATTTTGGCATTTGGTCTTGTAGAGGGGTTAAAGACATGCTGAACAAAAATAATTCACTGCACAACCCTTTTGGACTTTGATGGAAAGTGCATTTCTTGCGGCTTTTTTTCAATAGTTTGCCAAGTAAAATAAGATTGATAGCTTGCTAATTTAGAAGCGGGGGAATAAATGCTGCAGGTAAAAGACGTTTCAAAGTGCTATGTGACAGAAGGTTTTTCACAAACTGCACTTGATGATGTTGCGATTTCGTTTAGAGATAATGAGTTCGCAGCAATTTTGGGACCTTCTGGCTCAGGCAAAACCACACTTCTAAACATTATTGGTGGCCTTGATAGATATGACTCGGGCGACCTGATTATCGATGGAATTTCCACGAAAGACTACAAAGCCTCTGACTGGGACACTTTCAGAAACAACAGAATTGGCTTTGTTTTTCAGTCCTACAACCTCATCGGCCATCAAAACGTGCTCAAAAATGTAGAGCTGGCGCTCACTCTTTCTGGCGTTGGCAAAGCGGAGCGTCGCGAGCGTGCTCTTGAGGCACTTGAAAAAGTTGGTTTGAAAGACCATGTAAATAAAAAGCCTAACCAGCTCTCAGGTGGCCAGATGCAGCGTGTTGCAATCGCGCGTGCTCTTGTAAACGACCCAGAGATCCTGCTTGCTGACGAGCCAACAGGTGCTCTTGATTCGCAAACCAGCGTTGAGGTCATGGACCTTCTGCAAGAGATTGCAAATGATCGCCTCGTCATCATGGTTACGCACAATCCTGAGCTTGCTGAGAAATATGCAAACAGAATTGTCACCCTCAAAGACGGCAAAATTATGGGCGACACTAACCCCTATGAGCCAACTGCTGATGACCTTGCAAAAGTTTCGGCGAAGGAGCCAAGAAAGGCATCGATGAGCTTCTTGACGGCGTTAGAGCTCAGCTTTAACAACTTGATGAGCAAAAAGGGCAGAACGATTATGACCGCTTTTGCGGGCAGCATCGGCATCATTGGCATCGCTGCAATTCTCGCTCTTTCTAATGGCGTAAATAACTACATCCACGATGTTGAAGAAGACACACTAACTTCCTATCCAATTACAATTTCAAAGTCGGGGCTTGACCTCTCATCGCTCGTCTCGATTGGAACAACCGGCAACACTGGCGATGGCTCGTCTGGCGAGGATGCCGCCGACGGCAATGTTATGAATAACAAGGTCGGAGAAATTCCAATCGTAAATAGTATGGTCTCAAAGATGAAAAATAACGATCTGTCGTCGCTAAAGACCTACATTGAAAGCGATGAAGGTTCTACAATACGTGACAACTCGTCTTTTATTGATTACGATTACGGCATCTCGCCAATCATCTACGTTAAAGGCCCAACCGATTCCGATTACAGAAAAGCTAACCCTGACACATCGCTTAGTGCGCTTGGCCTCGGCTCTACAAACTACTCGAACTCGACTTTGAGCTCGTTTGCTACAACAAACATCTTCCAGGAGATGATTGACCCAAATCTTGTCATGGATTCCTATGACGTGAAAGCGGGACACTGGCCTGAAAACAAGAATGAGTGCGTTTTGGTTGTAACGCAGGACGGACAAGTTCTTGACTACA
>JAUMVS010000027.1 GCA_030530045.1 Phoenicibacter congonensis | reverse complement strand
AATGGGGACGGAGGTGAATTTGCGGGCTCTGTTAATTGGGGACGGAGATAAATGCGCTCGGGGTTTCCGGGCGCTTTTCTTTTGCTCACACCCCTGTCAAACGGGGACGGAGGTGAATTTGCAAACTCTGTTAATTGGGGACGGAGGTTAATTTTCAGCAGTGAAAAATGGGGACGGAGGTGAATTGACATGCAATAAAATGTAAGGACCGAAATCCCCAAGAAACCCAATTACTGAGCATTTAGATGAAGAAGAATAAATACATCGTTCCGCTGCTGATTTTCGCTGCATTTGAGGCGGTCGCGATTAGCCTTTGGCTCACAAAGGACAACATTTTCTACCTTTTCAATTTTACGTACATCGGCTTCGCCGTGTCGCTTGGGCTTTTCTTGATTTCGTCGAAGAATAAATATGCGCGCCGAATTACACAACTGCTTGTGGGCACCTACATGCTCGTCTACCTTGGGTTGATTTGCGGCGAGAACATGCAGATCGAGGGCTTCTGGTACTACCTTTTCACCGGCGTCTTCGAGGCCGCAACGATTCACTACGCCGTCGCGAAAATCTTCGGCCCGCTGCTGTTCGGCCGCGGCTGGTGCGGCTACGCGTGCTGGACAGCGATGGTTCTCGACTTTCTGCCCTACAAAATTCCGCAAGAGCCGCGCAAGAAAATCGGCTGGATTCGCTACATCACGTTCGCTGTCTCGCTAATCTTCGTCGCCGCGCTCTTCCTCGCGCACGTCGGCAACATCGAACGCATCATGTTCTGGGCGTTCCTCATCGGCAACGCGCTTTACTACATCGTTGGCATCGCGCTCGCGTTCGCGTTCAAAGACAACCGCGCGTTCTGCAAATACATTTGCCCGGTGACGGTTTTCCTGAAGCCGATGAGCTATTTTTCGCTCGGGCGCATCACTTGCGACAAATCAAAATGCATCAACTGCGGAAAATGCCACAAAGTTTGCCCGATGGAGGTCGACATGACCGATAACAGTCGGAAAAGGCTCAATGGAACCGAATGCATTTTATGCATGGAGTGCGTCAAAAACTGCCCTAAGGACGCACTGTAAAAAACACCTCCGTCCCCGATTTTCTCTGCCGAACATTTATCTCCGTCCCCAATTTACGCAGCTTGCAAATTTACCTCCGTCCCCATTTGACGGTGCTGCGGAAATTTACCTCCGTCCCCAATTAACAAGCAGGTGAGCAAAAAGGAAAGTGCTCGGAAAACCCCAAGTGCATTTATCTCCGTCCCCAATTAACGAGGAAATTTCATAAGTTCCAGGCTCAATAAACGTGAGCGAAAACGAAACTGGGCTAGCAGATTTGGGCGAAAAAGAATTTCGCTAGCCTTGCGAATGTGGAATTATTTTGCAGGCCAAAGATGCAGTTCAGGTTCGTTTGCAGCATCGAAGTTCCCGTTTCTCGTCAGAGAAGCGGAACAAAATAATTTACCTCCGTCCCCAATTAACGTTAGGCTTGCAGGAAGAGGCGGATTGGGGCGAATTCGTCGTGTTTGAGGATTTCAGCGGCGCAAAGTTGACCCGAGGCTACGCGAGCAAGTGAAGCGAGGATGTCATCTGCGGCCTGCTCGAGAGACTGGTTGCCATCGATTACTCCGCTGACATCCACATCGATGTTTTCAGAAGAGTCGCGCACCGCATCGGAATTACCACAAATCTTGATTGTTGGGCAAATCACGTTTCCAACGTTATTGCCCTTGCCCGTTGTAAACAAAGTAGCCTGCGCACCAGCTGCCGCAAAAGCAGTGAGAATGTTGGCAGCTGCAGAAGATGTATCCATGAAGTAAAGCCCTTTACCTGTGCCATTCTTTGGAGCTTCGCATGTCCCGAGAATACCGACTATTTCAGAAGTTCCAAGTTTCTGAATGTTGCCAAGCGCCTTTTCCTCAATGGTCGTAATTCCGCCTGAAATGTTTCCTTTGTTCGGCTGAGATCCCAGCAAGTCCACGCCTTTTGAAGAGATGAAATCGAAATAATTCTGCCAAATTTGCATGAATTCTTCTGACAGCTCATTTGTTGCAAACTTCTTAGCGACCACATTTTCAGCACCTGTCAATTCTGGAGTTTCGCCAAAAACGAGAGTTGCGCCTTCTGCTGCAAGCATGTCAGCAACCACTCCAGTTGCAGGGTTGCTTGCAATTCCGCTTGTTGTGTCCGACTCGCCGCACTTAAGCCCAATGAACAATTGCGAAGCGTCCGCTGGTTCTCTTTTCAGAGAAGTCGCATAACTGACGAATTCCGCAGCCTTGCGAGCAGCAGCTTCGATGGTTTTCAAATCGCCATTTCCAGAAGTGGAAAACTTGGCAACTGGCTTTCCTGTGATTTCGATGCCTTCCGCAATTTTTGATGTCCAGGAATCCTCGATGCCAACAACAATAACCGCAGCTACGTTCGGGTTTCGCCCGCAACCAATGAGAGTTTTGAAGTGAAGGTCAAGATCCTCGCCGAACTGCATGCGACCGTAGGGGTGACAAAACGTCGTCGTGCCTGCAATTAAAGAAGTCACTCCCTTACAAACAGAACACGAAACTGCGTCAAGCGGCAGCAACAAAACGTAGTTACGAATTCCTACTGCACCGTTCTCTCTTTTGTAGCCCAAAAACTCCATCTTCTACCACCTGTTAGTTGCAAGATTATGAATGTGCACGAGCTCGCCTTTCGCAATTGCCTTCGATGCGTGGCCAATTACTTCGCCATACTCAAAAACATCCTCACCCTCGGCAATGTCCTTCAACGCCACCTTATGAAATCGCGGAATCTCTGGTGTCTCCTCAAGCACAACCGCGACATCGTCTTTCTCGTTATGAATAAATGTTTTCATTAGCCCCTAACTCATTGAATAAATTTTTGACTCAGAAATGGTGTGAACAACCGCATTTTTCATTGCCTCTTCCGTTGGCTCTTGCCCGATGCCTGGAAGATCTGGAACTGAATAGCGCCCATTAACTGGCTGATAATCATGAATGCAGCTTTCGCGGCTCTCTTTTCCGAGCGCGCGCTGATGATGCTCATGAATAAGAAAGTTCGGAATTGCCGCTTCGACCTGCAAAGCAGCAGCTTTAGAAATTGGACTCCCACAAACATGAACCTGCACATTCGCA
This sequence comes from Phoenicibacter congonensis, assembly GCA_030530045.1. Taxonomy (GTDB): domain Bacteria; phylum Actinomycetota; class Coriobacteriia; order Coriobacteriales; family Eggerthellaceae; genus Phoenicibacter; species Phoenicibacter congonensis_A. The sequence continues at coordinate 10,772 of JAUMVS010000027.1, read as the reverse complement.
TCGTAGACCTGCGCCATCTCGCAGATTTTCTTAGCCTCAGAAATTCCTCCGCATGTGCAAATGTCAGGCTGGATAACTTTAATTGAGTGGTTTTCAAAAAACTGCCTGTAGCCGAAACGAGTGTAAATTCGCTCGCCAGAAGCAACTGGCATGCTGATCTCCCTTGCGACTTCGCTCATCATTTCAGAGTTGAGAGGATGAACTGGCTCTTCAATGTAGAAAATTCGCAGCGGCTCAAGCGCCTTCGCGAGCTGAATCGCAGACGTTGTGTCGGTGTTCGAATGTAGCTCGATGATGATATCCATGTCATCGCCGCCAGCTTCGCGCATCGCAGCCACGCGACCGACGACCTCATTTAGAACCGCATTAGTTAAAGGCCCACGCCTGTTCCACTCGATCCCAGGTTTCGGGACAGCAATTGGGTCTACTTTGAGCGCGTCGTAACCTTCGGCCATTACAGCTTTTGTGACTTCTGCATATTCGTTTGCTTTGGTCAACTTAGAAACAGGGTAAGCTTCGCCCCAACCGTACTGCAACTGTGAAGCGTAAACTCGCAGGTTGTCGTTTTGTTTTCCGCCGAGAAGTTCATATGCGGGAACTCCGAGTGCCTTACCTTTAATGTCGATGAGGGCAATGTCGATGGCACTCATCGCGGCACTAACGACTGTTCCGCCGCCCATTCCCCAGAAAGTGCTGCGGAAAAGCTTGTTCCAAATCTTGTCCGAGCAAAGAGCATCGTCCCCAATTATCGCTTCCGCGAAATCGCAAACCATGCCGAAGCCGCCGCGCCATCCTTTGCCGTAGGCCAACCCGACTTCGCCAAAGCCCGAAATTCCCTCGTCAGTGTTAATGCGAATGACAACAGGACTCCACGCACCACGCGAGGCTCCCGCATTGCCGCTCTTAATTTGCATTACATCTACGCTTGTAATTTTCATCAATTAAACTCCCAGTTAAAGTTCTTAAGATAAAGAAGGGCCGCATTTGCGACCCTTCAGCAAAGATTTCTAGTCGATAGTCCAGCGAAGCATTCGCTTTTTAATCATCTCGAATATCTGCATTACAACGATGAGGACGATGACCATGAAGACAAAGCCTGCCCACGTGTTCGAGAAAATTCCCAGGTCGGCGTACTTCTTTACGAAGTAGCCCATGCCTTCGCCCGCGCCATACATTTCCGCAAAAACGAGCATCAGGAACGAACTTCTGAGACTGTTTACAAAACCTGCCAAAATCGCAGGGCTGGCGGCAGGGAGGATAACTTTGAAAAACCGCTTTGCCCCTTTGATTTCAAGTGTTTTTGCTTTGTCAAGATAGCGTTTGTCAATTGTCATAATGCCCGTAATGGTCGCAAAAAGTGTCGCCCACACGATGTTGTAGACAATCAGAATTATCGAAGCAACAAAAATAGAAGGAGCAAGCATTAAAACAAATGGCGAAAGCAGAATAGCAGGCACAACTGAAAATGCATAGATTACAGGGTGCAAAACTTCTCTTACTCGCTCGTTGAGTCCCATAATCGCTCCGAGTACGAGAGCGATGAAAAGGGCGATGAAGATTGAAGGTATCAGCAGCTTGAAACTTGCAAGCATGTTAGGAATGAACTGATCTTTGTTCTCCTGAAACGCTTCCCAAATCATATCGCTAGACGGAAATAGGTAGGCATTTACAAGCTTGTTGTCTGCCAAGAAAATATAGAGCACAACGAGCCCGACAAAAATCAAGGCAGTTGGCCAATATTTCTTACAAAATCCTAAAAAGTTCTTCATTTATGCTCCTTGCAATTTAAATGCGCATCTATGCGTCGTATTTGGTGTAGAACTCTTCCATTGACTTATAGAATGATTCTGCATCCTTGCCATATTTCGACTTGCAGTCGTCGAGAGCTTTCTTGTAAAGCTCGGTGTTGATGTGGTCATCGATGTTGATGCCGTTGTTCTCTTTGAGGTAGTTGGTCTTGCCGAGGATGTCCCAAGCTTTCTCAACGCCCTTCTTCAGTGGATCAACGTGTACGCGGTAGTGCTCGTCGAGCATGTATGCTGAAACATAATCCTCGTCAGCGCCGATGGCAGTTGCAAGAAGCTTAACTGAATCTTGCTTGTTTGACTCATACCACTGCTGAGCACGAATGAGTGCACGGTTGATAGCAGTAACAGTGTTTGGATTGTTCTTTACCCATGAAGTTTGAGCAACCATGCGGCAGCAAGAATAATTCTCCATAATGTCACTCTGATAGCAAACGATGTCGAGTTCTCCATTTGCAGCCATCTTCTTTGCTGTCTGGGTTTGACCAGTTCCAAGCAATGCATAGGCAACGTCGCCGCGGATTACAGCAGCCATTGCGTCGTTGTAGTCTTTATAAATCTCCCAGTCGGTAACCTCGAGTGGCTTGTCATAGCCTTTTTCCATGAGGGCGCCAGTGAACGCAAAGTAGCTTGGGTTAACGGCGACCTTCTTGCCAACAAATGACTCGATGCCGTTCCACTCGCAGCCGTGCTGGCCAACAACTGGCATGCAGCCTGTGAGCATGTGGCCACCGAAAATTGTGAGGTCAACACCATTTGAGATCTGCTGAAGTGGGTTTGAAGTGCCTGCATTAGAGGCAACATCTGCCTTACCAGAAGAAAGAAGGCCCATAGCATCAAGAACTGCTGTTGCTTCTACCTTCTCAATTGTGATGCCTTCATCTTTGAAGTAGCCTTGTTCCTCAGCGATAACCACGAGAACGTTGCCGCTTGTGCCGTAGTTCCATTTGACTGTTGATTGCTCAACTTTTCCGTCGTTTGAAGCTGTGGAAGATGAGCTGTCGGAGCTGCTAGAGCATCCAATCATTCCAGTTGCTGCTACTGCTGCAATTCCTGTTGCACCACAAAGTTTGAAAAAATCTCTTCTTGAATAAACCATGTGTACCTTTACCTTTCTTTTTAAAAACCCTAGTTATTTATCTACGCGCTCGGCAACATCTTGGTTGATTTGTCGAACGAGCTCGCCACGGAGTTTCGCGACTTCTGGATTGTCATACTGATGCTCGCGGGAGGAGCAGAAGTCGTCATCGACTTTAATGTCGAAAATAATGCTTGATGGACGCTGACCCAAAACGATGATGCGGTTCGCGAGCAGAATGGCCTCGTCAACGTCGTGAGTAACAAAGAAAACGCTCTTGCGTGGCGTTTGTCCGCGCCAAAGGTCCAGGACCAAGTCTTGAAGTTTTGCACGCGTAACAGCGTCAAGCGCGCCGAATGGTTCGTCCATCAAGAAAATTGGGGGATCAATTGCGAAAGCCTGCGCAATAGCACAACGCTGTTTCATGCCGCCCGAAAGCTCTTTCGGAAGTTTCTTGAAAACTTCGCGTTCCAAGCCAACTTTTTCGAGCATGTCGCAAGCGAGGTTCTGCTGCTCTTCCTTGCTCATCTGCGGAAAACGTTGATGAATTGCAAGCGTAATGTTTTCGCCCGCCGTCATCCAAGGAAACAGACCGTAGTCCTGAAACACAACGCCACGGTCAAGACCAGCATCCTTAATTGGCTCGCCATGCATAAGAACTTCCCCGCCAGTTACAGTCTCAAGGCCTGCGATTAGGCGCAGAAGCGTAGATTTTCCGCAGCCCGACTGTCCAAGAATGCAAACGAACTCGCCGTCTTCAAATGACGCATTGATGTTCTCCAGGATGAGTTTGTCGCTTCCTGGGTATGAAAAACGCAAATCCTTAATTTCGATTTTGCCAGCTTGATCCATCTTTGTCCTTTTCTCCTTAAGCGCTGCAAGTCGCTTCACCTCCGTCCCCGTTTGGCAGGGGCTCTCACCTCCGTCCCGAACGTTCACCTCCGTCCCCATTTTCTGCAGGGCGTTTCCCGGCGAGTCTCTGTGCATCCACCTCCGTCCCCGTTTTTCGCAGGCACCTTGCGGACACTTACCTCGACACTTACCTCCGTCCCCGATTGGCAGGGGCATTCACAACCGTCCCCGTTTAGCAAACAGGAAATCACCACCGTCACCATTTCCTGGCCAAACATAGAGCCAAGGCAGTGCTCGTGCTACAGAAATTTATATGGGGATTGAATACAGAGGGCGATGTCTAATAATCAACATCCAAAATTGATTCGTTAAATCAAAAGCAATAACAAGCTAAGTGTTATAAGTTACCTATAACTTAAGTTATATAAAACTAACTATAGTCGAGAACTTAGCCCGCTTGTAAACTCAAATTTAATTTAGAATACCGCCTGTACCACACAGAAATGTAAGCAGATTAGAAGCATTCAACGCTAATTTGCAGCGCGTTGATGATAAAGCATATACATTGTATAGTGAAAAAATGCATTTTGTTTGAGAGTTTTTTTCGTTTTTCAGTCAATCCGCCAGTAAAGAAAACACCTCCGTCCCCGATTGTCACGGCTGCGCATTCACCTCCGTCCCCAATTGTCAGTTTTTTAAAATGAGGAGGCCAAATTGGCAACGAGCTTTCGACTTAGGGACGTTACCCTCGAGATTTGTGTGATGTTTGCACCCATGTCCAAAAGCTCGAAAATCAAATCGCTTAACTTTTGCTTGGGCAATTCATGAATTCTTCCAAAATTTTTGTCTTTAATAAACTTGCGAACCGCCTCGATTACACGCCTTTCCGACAAAGGTTTGTTAGGGATGACATCGTAATTCTCGGAATTATGCTCCTTGTTCTTCCGCTTCGCTGCATCCTTGGTGTAGGCTATCAACTCTTCAATCCCAAACGCATTGTCGAGTGTTTTTCTGCCTTTTGGGTTCACATTTTTGTTTTCCAAATCTTTGAAATTTGACCAGGCATAATCCTCAGGCGCATCCACCATTCCCGCTGCCACGGGGTTGTTGAAAATGTAGGCGGCTGCCGCAAGCAGCTGGCGCGTGTCGCGAATCGCGCCCGAATAAAAACGCCCGTTCCAGAGCGCGCCGCAGCGGTCATACTTGCGATTGAACCAGCGCACGTAGCTCGACCCGAGCGACTTGAACGCGAGCGCGATGTTGACCAGGCTCCCCTCAAGCAGCAAATGCACGTGATTGTCCATCAGCGTCACCGCCAGACACACAACGTGATACTTCTCGCACGCTCGATCCAAAAAATGCAGATAATGCGAGCGGTCCTCATCATCGTAAAAAACGTCCTGGTCGTTGATACCCTTCTGCCCCACGTTGTAAATTCCTGTCAGCGAAACTTGCCTTGCGCGTCGTGCCATTTTTCCTCCAAAAATCTCAAAAAGTCCCTAAAAATCGTTTCAATTTAAAGACTAGTAAGAATAGTGAAGTTTTATATCTCTCAATGCTTTCACGGATGTGATCATTTAGTGAAGGTGGAGTGCAACTTGAAGGTAACAACAGTGAACTTTTGAACTTTAGGAAGAAATCTATGCTCTGACCTGGCAAACCTCGAGGACGACTCTCAACAAGCTATGAAATGCATATGACTCAAGCTGGGCTTTCTTATTTTGTACATCTGAACAACGAAGAAAATCACAATCTACCGGGTAAAACCTATACGTTTAAATAAGCGACAATGCTCGTATACAGGGGTTTCTTCATTTCTTTCAAAACTACATTTCAGTTCTAAACAGCGCAGTGAACGCACTCTTATAAGGTTTATTTGAGTAAAATTCATTTCCGCGCATTCACCTCCGTCCCCATTTTCCGCGCATGCATGCATCTCCTTCCCCGTTTTCCGCTCGCGCATTCACCTCCGTCCCCATTTTCCGCACGCGCATTCACCTCCGTCCCCATTTGACAGGCACGCAAGCGGGCACAAAATGCGATAATAAACCCATTGTCACTGTCGGGCGAAAGGAGCCTGTGATGAAAGTAAGACACGCATTAGCGATTGGAGCAGGTGCTTGCGGACTCGCCGCTGGCTGCGCGGGTGCTGCTTTTTACAGGAAGCGCTTCGAGACGATGGCTTCCATCAAACAACTCACCGAACACGACTCGCCGTTCAATCTTTACTACATGGATGTGCATTATAAGTACGACCTCGACCGCATGATTAAGCGCGGGCTTGCGGGGGAAAGCGAAAATCAAGACTCCATTTTAGCGGAAGCGTTGCCGTTGCTTCCGGTGAAAATTCAAACGCCTGACTTCGGGTGCAGCGCGTTCACAATCAACAACGGCGAAGACGGCCTCATGGGCAGAAATTACGACTTCAAGTTCGACACTTCCGCGATGATTGTGCACTGCGCACCAAAGGACGGCTATGAGTCAATCGGAATTTGTGCACTCGACAACCTGAGCGTGACGAACCCTCTTGACCCGAAGGGAAGACTTGCCAGCTTGGCAGCACCTTTTACAGTCATCGACGGCCTGAATGAAATGGGCGTTTCAATCGCAATTCTCACCCTCGACAGCCAACCAACACGCCGTCATACGGGGAAGGACGCGCTTTCGACGCCGCTCGCAGTTCGCCTCGTTCTCGACCGCGCCGCGACGACGCAAGAGGCGGTCGACCTGCTATCGCAATATGACATGTACGCCACGAACGGGCGCGACTACCACTTCTACATCACCGATGCCGAGGGCGACGGCCGCATCGTCGAGTACGACTGCGACAGTTCCAAGCGCCCGATGGTCGTAACGCCGACGCGCACGGTCACGAATTTCTTCATCATGCACAGCGACAAGGTGGAGCCAAATCAGAAAAACGGCAGCTACGGCCACGGAAAAGAGCGCTACAACGTCATCGAGCAAATCCTGAACGGCTCGTCTCTGACATCCGACGCCTACGGCACGGCGTGGAGCGCACTTTGCGCGAGCTCGCAGGCGCCAAATCCACACGATATTACCAGCAACACGCAGTGGTCTGCTGTTTTTGACAACAAAAATCTTTCCGCGGAAATCGTAATTCGTCGCCGCTGGGACGAAGTCACTTCTGTGGACATTAAAGGCAACGTTCTTTAGTCCGCTAAACGGGGACGGAGGTAATTTTCCGCACCCGCCAATTGGGGACGGAGGTAAATTTTTGAGCGCCAGAATTTTGGCGCTCTTTTTTTCTCTGCGAAATGGGGAGGGAGACAAATGCGCAAGGCAATGCGAGCACCCGCAAATTGGGGACGGAGGTGAATGTGCGAAGTAATGCTAGCACACGGAAAACGGGGACGGAGGTAAAATTCAGCGCCTGCCAATTGGGGACGGAGGTAAATTTCCGCTAGCCAAACTGTGAAGCAAAACAGTCCTTCGACCTTGTATTATTTCCTACGTTCTGAACTAGCAAACAAGAGAATTCCGCGAAATTATAGAGGTAAACCATGGCTTTAATCGTCGACGTTGAAACCGACCTGAAGGAAAACGACATAGAAATTGCGATGGCGAATGAGGCCGGCATCGACTTCATCAGGCGGAACGGCCGCACGCCCGCTGACGCCATCAAAAATTTGTCGGAAACAGGCGCCGACGCTGCGCTAACTTCGTACACGCTGTTCACGCGCGAGGTGTTTGAGGCGTGCCCGAACCTGAAAGTCGTCAGCCGCACGGGCGTGGGTTATGACGAAATCGACGTCGAGGCGGCGACCGAGCATGGCGTCGCGGTGTGCAACGTGCCCGGCTACGCGAACGAGGCCGTTTCCGACCACGCGATTGCGCTCGCGATGGCTTCGCTGCGCCGCATCAACGAATCCGACGCGAACTTGCGAAAGGGAATTTGGGGCTACCAGCAGGTCCTGCCGCTGGGTCAAGCACAAGGCCGAACTTTCGGCGTCATCGGAATGGGCGCAATCGGCCGCACTGTCGCTCTCAAAGCAAAAGGTCTCGGCTTTCGAGTAGTTTGCTGGTCGAGAAGCGGAAGGCCGCAGGGCGCGAACGCAGAAGAATACGAGTGGCTTGAGCTTGACCAGCTGGTTGCGCAAGCCGATATAATTAGCCTTCACACTGCGCTAACTCCAGAAACTAAGCACTTAATCGACGAGCGCAGAATAAAAATGATGAAGCCAACGGCAATCGTCGTAAACACGGCGCGCGGAAAAGTTGTAGACACCGTCGCACTCGCAAAAGCCCTCACAGAAGGCAGAATTTGGGGCGCGGGGCTTGACGTTTTCGAACAGGAACAGCCATTTGACTTCGAGCATCCAATCATGAAAGCTCCGCACACGGTGCTTTCTTCGCATGCCGCATTTGCATCTACGGAAAGCCTCATCGAACTTCGCACCCGAGCAATGCAGGCTTGCATCGATGTGTGCCTGGGCAAAATTCCGGTCGATTGCCTCAACCCGGAAGTGTTCGGCTAATTCACCTCCGTCCCAATTTACACGATTCGAAATTTCACCTCCGTCCCCGTTTAACAGAGACTTCAGGGGATAGGTTCCCTTATTAAAGAAACGTGAGCGAAAACGAAACTGGGCTAGCAGATTTGCACGAAAAAGAATTGCGCTAGCCCATTGGCTGCGGAATTCTTTTGCAGGGCAAAGATGCAGTCCAGGTTCGTTTGCAGCGTCGAGTTCCCGCTTCCCATCAGGGAAGCGGAACAAAACACCTCCGTCACCAATTTATAAAGAAATAGTTAGCATATGCAAACTATCACCGTCCCCAATTAACATATACTGACTTCTAGGGCAAATCACCACATGTAAACAAAGAGGTCCAAGGAGGGTGCGGTGCAGTTTTTAACGTTAGGATCACCAGATAAACCTGTAATTTTGTGCTTTCATGCACTCGGTGTAACTGGGAGGAGCAACGAGAGATGCGCGAAATTTATGCAAGACGATTATTTCTTTGTGCTACCGACGCTTTCCGCATTCTGCGATAGTGAGACCTACATCAGCAAGAAAGACGAACTTGCGCAGCTCGAATCGTTTCTCGCAGAAAACGACATTGACGAGCTTGAGATGGTGCTTGGGTCGTCAATCGGCGTTGAAATTGCGATGGAATTCATCAGCAGCGGCGCTCACGAATTTAACCACGGCTTCATCGACGGCGGAATGTTCGCGAAAATTGGCGGTCTAGCTCGGAAAATGCTCGCGCCAGTCCTTTACAAAACCATCGGAAAAATTGATAAGACAAACGGCGATTCGCTGAAGGAAATTTTCTGGACCGACGAGGACGAAATCAAGCCGTACTTCGTTGAGGCGGCGCGCAACTTGGATAAAGACAGCATGAACAACATGATGAAAGACATGCTGACGAAGGACGCATACCCGAAACTTTCGCCCGCTACGCAGCAAAAAATGGTGTTCGAGTTCGGGACCTCAGAGGATCACTTCAAATACAGAAAAGATGTCATGCGCTCCTATCCAAATGCGGCATTCCCAGTCTTTAAGAAATACGACCACATGCAATATCAAATTGAGGACCCAGAAGGTTTTGCGCAAATGCTACGCACCATCATCGAAACAGGGGAAATGCCCAAACTGCCAATGCTGCGATAATACCTTCCATCAAACGGGGACGCAGGTGAATTTCCACGCCGCGTAAATTGGGGACGGAGATGGATTTGCAGGCAGCGAAAATTGGGGACGGAGGTGGATTCCCGACCCTGCAAATTGGGGACGGAGGTAAATTTTCGGCGCCTGTACAGCGGGCGCTTCTTTTTTTGCCCTTTGATAATTGGGGACGGAGGTGAACGGAAATGTATCAGTTTTGTTAATAATGGCTGGTTGAGGGCGCTAGCGTGTTAACAAATGAAGCCCCCCGACCTATAATTGCTTTGCTCACAAAGGAAAAGGCTTAAAAAGTGGCGCCCAAGCGGGGCGCTTTTATTTTAGGAAAGGTGTGAATTTAAGTGAAAACTCTAGAAAAAATCAGTGACTTTGCCGGCAAATGGATGGCGTTAATCGCTCTTGCCGTTGCAATTATTGCAATGATTTTTAGCGAGCCAGTGCATGCGGCAATCCCAACAAGCTGGGTAAACACGCTGCTCGGCATCGTAATGTTTGGCATGGGCATGACCCTCAAACTCGACGACTTCAAAATCGTATTCACCAAGCCAAAAGCCGTCATTTGCGGCATTTTCGAGCAATTCATCATTATGCCTGCACTTGCATGGCTTCTTTGCATGGTTTTCCAACTCCCAACCGAGCTGGCTGTTGGCGTCATCCTCGTCGGCTGCTGCCCTGGCGGCACAAGCTCAAACGTCATGACCTACCTCGCAAAAGGCGACGTCGCACTTTCAGTCGGCATGACAGCATGCACCACAATCATGGCTCCAGTTGTCACCCCAGCGCTCGTGCTTCTCATCGCTGGCGAGTCCATCGATGTTAGCTACATGAGCATGCTCATCTCAATCGTTCAGGTTGTTCTCGTTCCAATCATCCTCGGCTTCCTCATTAACCGCTTCCTCAGCAAGGTCGGCGAAGTTTGCGGAAAAATCCTTCCTCTCGTTTCCGTAATCGCAATTTCGCTCATTATCATGGCTGTTGTTGCTGCAAATGCTGCAAAACTCATGACAACCGGCCTGCTCGTTGTCGCGGTTGTTATCTTGCACAACCTTTGCGGCTACGGAATTGGTTATGGTGCTGCAAAGCTGCTCGGCCTCAACCCTGAGCAAATGCGCACGATTTCAATCGAAGTCGGCATGCAGAACTCTGGTCTTGCTACTTCGCTTGCAACTGTTCACTTCGCTGCAATGCCAATGGCTGCTGTTCCAGGAACTGTGTTCAGCGTTTGGCACAACATTTCAGGCGCTGTTTATGCAAACATTCTTGCTCGCACCGCCGATGCGGCAAAAGCAAAGAGCACGACTTCCGAAGCAAAGGCTGCAGAATAAGCACTTCGCGAAACCCTACTTATATATAAGTAAAGGCTGGCGAGAATGCCAGCCTTTATTTTTG
>JAUMVS010000243.1 GCA_030530045.1 Phoenicibacter congonensis | reverse complement strand
CTTCACGCCGCACTTCGTGGCGAAATCCTCGAGCCGGTCCAGAAGGGGATCGATGTATTCCTCATCACAGATCAAATCGGTAAGGAACTTTTCCATGCCAACCATGTTCCATGCGATTTCGAAAATGGCGGCTTCCAGATCGCCAATAATGCCATATTCATTCTTGTAGCGCGGAATGATCTCCTCGGCAAATGCCCAGCGCTGCGGCGCGAGCGCATCCGGAAACTGATATGCATTCAAATCCTCCACCGTTTCGCACTCCGAAAGGGGACGTTTGACGATCTCATCGTACAGACCCACGCGGTGGTACACCATGTGCCATTCATCTTCCACATCGCCATTGGGCAGAGTACGGGTAGGCGTGCCTCGCGTCGCTGCGATGATCACCGCATCGTTACCCAGTTTGTTCAGAATCTCGCGATGCGAAATACGGGTGCCGATCCAAGAATCAACGAAATCAACATCCAGTCCCCACATCTGGGAAAACTTCTCCGCTTCCTGTACGGTCATGTTTCCCACGATCGGGATACGGTCAGGCTTCTGCCCGTTCATCACGGCCATGAATCTCTCTCTATGCGTCATACAAATTCCTCAATTCCGTTCGTTCGCGATCCATCCTTCACAATAGGAACGTACAAAAGGCGACAATGTCTGCGCGCCGTTTTCGGTAATAACAAAGCCCTCCTCAATGCGGTTGGAGCCACCGGGCAGCCCGAAAAGGGAGATATCGGTATTGCAGGTCATACCAACCTCAAACAGCGCTTCAGTATTCTCATCCGGATACGGACTTTCCGCTTCCGCACAGCCGATACCATGCAGCGGCGGATAGACGTCATATTCGGCAAGACCGGCTTCACGGAAATAATCACGCACAGCACGGACAAAGTTCTTCATCGGCTGCCCTGCCCTCAGATACGGAAGACCCGCGGCACTTGCATGAATCAGCGTATCGATTACGCGGCGGGTTTCTTCCGAATAATTGCCTACAGCAAAAGGCGCTTCGCAGGTAGCGACATATCCCTCGTACTGTATTGCAAGTGCCAGCATGATCATATCGCCATCGTGGATGATCTTTGCCGAGGAGGGACGACCGATGATCAGTGCGGAACGTTCACCCGAGCCGAATACGGTGAAGGTCACCTGCTCTGCGCCCTCCGCCCGCGCCTTGCCCTCCGCGATTGCACATGCCTGTGTTTCAGTCATGCCAATGATGTCCGCCTGCATAATCGCCTTCATGCCTTCATCCGCGATGCGTGCAGCTTCGCGCAGACATGCAAGTTCATTCGGGCTTTTCGTAAGGCGAAGTTTATACAGGATATCATCTGCGCGCACCAGTTCGCAATCAAACGCTGCGCGAATCTTATTCATCAGGCTTTCAGACATGTCCTCCATGCCCACAATGCCCATTTTCTCAAGCTTTCCCTGCGCGCGAAGCTCAGCAGCAAGATTCTTAAAACTTGTATAGGTCGCCAGTGGATAATCTATTTCATCGGGTACGGTAACGCACAGGAAATCCGGCAATAGTTTCACGTTTTCCCACATGCTCATTTCACGGCAAACCTTTTCTCCTTCTGGCGCACACAGCACCGTAGGTTCGCCCGACATACCGAAAATCATTCCTCCGCGCTCAAACAGCGGCCAGTAATTAGAAACATAGCGCAAATTTTCCTTGCGATATTCATCGCCGTATACAAACATGACATCCAGACCGCGCTTATTCATTTCATCACGCAGGTTTGCAAGTCTCGCTTCGAAATCCGATTTCGGAATACAAATGTGCTTTTCCATGATCATATCCTCCCTATTCGCCGTAGCCCATCAATGCCATATACGCCAGATTGGGCTGATTGACGTCCATACGTCCATACTGTACGACAACACCAATATCGCTGCGGATGCGCAGTGAATACTGCAGACCTACCGAAAGCTGCAAATCGCCGAACACGCTTCTATCATTGCTTCTGAATGCGCTGATGCGCTGCGCGGGCGCTGTATAGGGAATATTCAGAACCGGTTCACGATCCATAAAATATACATCGATCAGGCAGTGCGCGTCCTGTTCATTGCAATTCAGGATCATAATGCACTCATGTCCCTCATAATCCTTGCATCCGCCCTCACATGCGGGCGGTCGATAGCCGTCGACCACATACCAGCTCGTTTTACCTATCATTTTTCTTCCCTCCTGCATTGATTTGGTTGTGATGATTTTCCCTTGTGTGTGCTGAAGCTATCTTATTTACAGGGTCACACACCGGCTTGTTTC
>JAUMVS010000242.1 GCA_030530045.1 Phoenicibacter congonensis | reverse complement strand
TAACCTATTCCGCGAATGAGCATATTCAAAGATAGAATCGAGGCTGTTCGGGCGATGATGCGCTCGAAGGGGTGGGATGCCGTCATAGTGACGGGGAATGATCCGCACAACAGTGAATATTCAGCAGCCCGCTGGCATCAGGTGGCATGGCTTTCCGGCTACACTGGGGAGGGTGACCTTGTCATCACAGAGGATCGCGCCGGTCTTTGGACTGACACTCGTTATTTCATTCAGGCCTCTCAGCAGCTCCCGGCCGCGGGAGTTGAGTTGCATAAGACCCGTGTCCCTGGCCAAGTGCTTATTCCAGAGTGGCTTGCAGGTCATTTTGCGGACTGCGATGAGGTTCGCGTCGCGGTTGACGGGCTTTGCATGACAGTATCTTCCGTTGAGGATATTCAGAAAACTGTTGGAGAGAAGATCCGTTTTGTCAACGCCCCGGATATGCTGGAAGTCCTGTGGACTGACCGTCCGGAAATACCTCAGACTCCGATCATCACCCTCGGCCCGGAACAGGTTGGTTGGTCAAGGGAACAGAAAGTGCGTTGGATGCGCAAATGGTTGGCTGATAAAGGTTACGATGCTATCCTTCTTACGGCTTTGGATGAGATTGCCTGGATGCTGAACGTCCGTGGGCAGGATGTCGCTTATAACCCTGTGGTGATGTCATATCTTCTTGTCACTCAGGATAATGTGCTTTGGTTCGCACGTAAGGGTGAGATTCCGGATGATGACGGAGAGACCGAGGACAGTTTCCACGAGCTCCTTGCTGACGGAGTGAATATTCAGGAATATTCAGATGTCGAGGCCGCGCTTTCAAATCTTGTGGACGGCAATTACATCAAGGCTTTGTTTGTTGATCCGGCGACGTTGAATTTCAGTTTGTTCAGTATTCTGAACTCTCGGTATGTCATCATGGGGACCTCGCCTGTCGGGCTTCGCAAGTCGGTCAAGAACGAAGTCGAGATCGCTGGGATGAGGGAGGCTCATCTTGAGGACGGCGTTGCTATGGAGCGCTTCCTCCATTGGCTGCAAACCTCCGTCGAGGCGGGAGATGCGGTCAATGAATATGAAGCCTCACGGAAACTGCACGAGTTCCGCAGTGAGATCGAGGGCTTCCGTGGGGAGAGTTTCGAGACGATTTCGGCTTACGGTTCGAACGCCGCTCTGCCTCACTATGTCACGCCGGAGGAGGGCTCCGCTGAGATCTATGCGGAAGGACTTTACCTGTGCGATTCCGGCGGGCAGTACCTGTTCGGTACCACTGACATCACCAGAACTGTTCCGCTTGGGCCTTGTTCCCAGTTGGAGAAAGAGGACTATACTTTGGTCTTGAAAGGGCATATAGCATTGGCAAAGGCTGTTTTCCCTAAAGGGACGGCTGGTTGCCAGCTGGATGTCCTGGCCCGCGAACCGCTCTGGAGCGCAAAGCGCAATTTCGGCCACGGAACCGGCCACGGGGTCGGATTCTATCTGAATGTCCACGAGGGGCCGCAGGACATCCGTCAGAACTTCAATCGTCAGGCTTTGATTCCGGGAATGATCACAAGTGATGAGCCGGGAATATACCGGGAGGGCAAGTTCGGTATCCGTCACGAGAACCTGATCCTTTGCGTTGATGCCGGAGAGAACGATTTCGGCCATTGGCTGAGATTCGAGACGTTGACCCTCTGCCACTTCGACACGTCGATCCTTGTCAAAGACCTTCTCGACCGCTCAGAGATTGACTGGCTCAACGCCTACAACGAGCACGTTTACCGTACTCTTTCCCCACGTCTCACTCCTTCGGTCGCTTCTTGGCTTCGTCAGAAGACGCTGCCGATCTAATGTGGTATCTCGTGGCACTTAAGTGCTTGAAAATGAATATAAAAAGCAATGTCCTGGTGCTGTCTTCTTCACCAGGACATCGCTCTTTTGCATGAAAATCAAATAGTTATCTGCCACGGCACATCACAGTACATCCGTGGGTTCAGCCGCTTCGCTGCTTCGACAAGCTCAGCAACCGCAGTATGGTGCCATTGAAATATGTACTATGTACGATGACTATGCACTATGCAGTATGATGTCATTGAAATATTAGGTTACCCTAATAAGTCCAAAGGGCCTCTGTTCTGAATTTTGGTAACGTGCAAAATTCAGGTTAGAGACCCTCTGGACTATATTCCACCTTATATCTAATCGATTACTTGTTCAGTGTGTCTGCCGACTTGATGTACTTTGCAAGCTCGGCGTCGGAGACGTGGAAGTTCTGCATCTCGCCGGAGAGGTA
>JAUMVS010000241.1 GCA_030530045.1 Phoenicibacter congonensis | reverse complement strand
TGATCGGTACGTACCTGAAGGAAGGCAACGAACCGGATTCCCCCGGACATTTCCCGGAATGGCTGTATCGGCGTAAGCCAGTGAAGGCCTATATCTTTGACGGCGAGTGCATTGACATCGGCACCCATGCGACCTACGAGCAGGTTTGCAGGGAATGGGCGAAAAAATAAAATCAGGCGTCCCTGGGCGATTTCTTTCCCGGGGATGCCTTTTTGATGCAAATCTGCGGCGCAAAATTACAGCGAACGAAGCTCCGGCAGGCGGATCTCTGCCTGGAAATGCCCTTCCGCGTCCGGGCGCAGGGTGTATTCCAGCGCGTCGAAGCCGGGGGTCAGGAAGAAGATGGGCTGCTTTTCGCAGATGCAATCGGTGCGCACCTGCACATTTCGGCTGACGATGGGCAAGACAAACCGTGCGGCAGATGCGCCGTCTCCCACCAGGCGGCCGGAAATGCGCACGTCGCCGGCAGTGAAGCGATATTCCAGGTTCACCGTAACGGGAGCGGACAGAATCTGCTGCTCCAGGGTCACCAGCGCGGCCCCTACGACCACGCGGATTTCGCCGGAATCTCCGGAAACCTCTATGGAGGCGCGGGTGTCGTAGCACTGGGAGTAGCGCCGGCCGTCCCGAATCAGCTCCACCCGCGGGGTCAGCGTCCGATGACGGGACAGGCGCAGGGTCTGCTGCTGGTTCACAGGCTCCACCAGATGGTAATCCACCACCGAGGAGACAATCACCGGGCCCACGGCCTTGTGCCACAAAAGAGTCAGCGTCCCGCCGGAAGCGTGTCCGGCGGAAAGATCGTAATCATAGCCGGTAACCGTGGCCCGCAGATCGCCCACGGCCAGTTTGTAGGTGTCAATTTCCGGATAATAGGAAATGGGCTTTGCAGCATGGTCGGCGGGCAGGGCAGCGGGTTGGGTATACTTTTCAATTCCCGCCTCCAGGGCGCAGGCCAGGGCGTTGGCGTGGGTGAAGGTATGGTGGACGCAGGCGGGCTCGCCGTTTTCCGGATAGCGCACGCCGCCGTTCAACAGGCCGTTTTGGGAACAACGTTCCATCAACCGGGCGTTGCGCAGCGCCGCTTCGGCGAAACGGGGATCCCGGTCTGCCAACAGGGCGTAGCCCGCCTGACAGCCGTCGGAGGTGCGGCTGCCGTAATAGGTCCATTTGTTGTTGCGGGAACCGAAGGAATTGTCCCACCCGCCGTCGGGCAGCAGGAAGTCCAGCTGCTTGCGCAGTACCTCCGTCAGGAAGGAAAGGGCGTTTTCGTCTCCCACGGAAACGGCGTATTTGATGAGGGCGGGAATGGACTCCTCCACATTATAGCCGATGTCGATGGGGCGGCAGCGCCGGGGAGTGAAGCTATCCCGGGGCTTGCCTTCGCCAAAGAGCAGGCCGTTTTCCGTGAAATAATTTAGCGCGAACGCCGCCAGGCGCCGGGCCTTGGCCACGTATTCCGGTCTGTTCAGGCAGCGCCCCGTCAGGGCCATGGCACAGGCGTTGGTGGCCACATAATTGATGTTGGTTTTGGAATGCTCGTCCAGGTTGCGGTACAGCCAGTCTGCCATGCGCGTAAGCTTTGCACGCCACTTTTCCCGGGTGGGAAGATCCAGCAGATCCCCGTGGCGCTCCAGCGCTTCGCACACGGCTACCGCCGCGAACACCGTGATATAGCGCCAATCGGACATGGCGTCGTTGTACACGCCCCCGTCGTCGCAGGTCATGTTCCGGTCATGCCAGTCGAAAACCGCCTTGGCGGCCTCGATGTAGCGATTTTCCCCGGTGCGCCGGGCCACGTATAGCAGGGGATAGACCGCGTCCTGGCAGCGGCCGTGGGGAAATTTGCAGGCGGGACAGAGAAACGCGCCGTCAAAGGCGGGGCCCAGGTTGTGGGCCTGGCAGGCGATCAGCGCGTCGCACCACTTCTGAAGCAGCGAAAAATAGACGGTCTGCATCGGATCATCACTCCCTTTTGCACAATTGGGATGGGAAAAGTATACCGCTGAAATTTTACTTTGTCAACGCGGCGGTTAACGACAGTTTAGCATAAATATGCAGAAAACGCCCCTTGACAGGGGGAGAGGCCGGGGATATAATAAAACAAAATTGAATCGCTTGGATAGAGGCGCGAGGTTCATCAGTACTTCCGGGGGAAACAGGCAACGGGCCGGAAGGAAAGGGGACATCGCCGAAGCGTCCGGGGAGTGCCTGATGCCCGGATGGCTGGGTCGCCGTGAAATACGCGGCGGACTGTCACATGTTTTTGTG
>JAUMVS010000240.1 GCA_030530045.1 Phoenicibacter congonensis | reverse complement strand
CATTATCACACCTTCGGTCTGATCAGATCCTTGATCGCGGTTATTATCTCGTTGAGAGTGATGAAACCGTTACCGTCGGCGTCCAATGCTTTGATGGCGGAGATCGCCTTATCGACGGGTATAAATGAGTTGTACATTATATACTCCGTTAACTTCGATTCTTTCTTTCCGAGTGTCATATTAACTATACTCCTTTATTAGGCGGATTTTACGATCATCGCGTAGGACGGCACTCCGTGCCAGATAGCGAGATCCTCCTCACCGCGTGCTGAATATCCGTACATTCTCTGACCGCTGCAACGCTCGCCTTCGATGTTGGCGAATTTCCTGATCCTCCATGCAGCTTCCTTATCAAGCATGACCGCGCCGAGGCGGTGACCGGTATAGTCCGTCGATGACGGATAGGTCGTTTTATCGTATGTAGGCAACTCTGCGAATGCGTCGATCTCTACGAGGTCGGCGAACGGTGCAATATATTCTCTTGCCGTCGTCGTCGGGAAACCGGAGTAACCGTAACCGTTGGATGTGGTCGTGTTGGCGATCGTATTGTCCAATGCGTTGAGGACCTTCTTCTCCATGATGAGATAAGGCTTCTCGGTGGAATGTGTCGCTACTCCGAGCTTGTTGTATGATGTCAACTCCGATGATTCAAAATCGGCGGCCACATCCTTGAGGTGTTGCAACATCTCGAGGACAACGGACATATCCGAGGCACCCGTTGAGGCCTTATCCGTGATCGTAACGCTGCCTTTGGCTGTCACGTCGGAGACTTGCCACTCACTCATCTTGTCGACTGCTCCCGCATATCCCTCCGGTGTGGTCGTGTAAGTAACGGCTGTACCGGTGTCGTCCGAAGCGGTCTTCGATGTGACGGATCTCTTTCCCGGAACGACGTCGGAGATGATGATCTTCTCGGCCTGGTAGGAAAGGTTGGCGATGGTCTTATCGATCGTTTTCATTTTGTTCGCAACATAGCTTTCTACGGTCGCGTTGTCCATCGCTCCGCCTGCGATCTCTCTGTCGTAGATCGAGAGCGGGATGTTCCACGCGAAATTTGAGGCGGTCAGCTGCGAGACCATGTTAACGGTTCCGCGAGGTACACATACACCGTCGTTGAGCTTGTTGACGGCTCCGGTGGCGAATGCCGCATGTTCGGTAGCCACTCCGAGAGGATCCTCGAGAGTGTTGAAGATCCTTGCGAGAGGATCGCGGAAAACACGTGTCTCGTGTATGATCGTTCTTGCCACCTTTGGCAGCAATCCGTTTATCTTGGCCAAGTTGTTAAGAGCGGTCGCGTTGAAAGCGTCGCCCAGCGCGATAGTCGGCTGGTTGTAAGGCGTTGTCGACGCTCCTCCCCTGACTTCTTGACCCGCATAAGGCACAAAGGCACTATCAGTTATGCTTGTCATAGATAAGTATTAACAGTGTTAATATTTAAAGTTTAAATAGAAATAACATAAGTAATGTTATGAATGATAATAACTATTATATAACATTTTGAATTATTACTATACGGTGAAAACCAAATGGAACAGTTCATAACATTGTTCGGAAATTACAAGGATAAAGAACATCCTCGTTTTTGGGCCTCGGTCTCTAACAAGGGATACAAGGACGGAAAAGAGACCGACGACTACATCAAGGCGAATATCAACGTCAACCTCACTAAGGCAGCATTGGAATTCTTCGATGCCAACTGTAAAGCTACGAAGAACGAGGATATCGATATGTGCATGTGTAAACTCAAGTCCGGATGGCTCAAGGCCGTCCAGGGTAAGGAGGAGTCGTACGTCGTCCTCGTTTGTCATGAGCTTGCGCTCCCCGAGAAAAAAGAAGAGAAGAAAGAAAGGAGAAGATAAGCATGGTCGACGCGATCACGACAACGAAGAAGGTCGGAGGAACAGGCGTAGGCGGTAGATCGCTCTACGTCAATGTGACGGACATGGCCAAGATCCTTGGATTCGAGAAAGGCGACCTCGTGAAGGTCACTGTCTCGGTGATCGAGGCCGTCCGCGAGGAGCCGACGAACGAGAACGGTCCGATCTCCGAACCTTCGGAAGAGCCTTTGGAATAAAACATCTTACATTATCATACTATATCGTACAAGTTATTATATAGTATGATAACTTATCCTTTTATTGGTGAGAAAATGGTACTTCACTACGTCATACAGGGAAGCAAGAAGAACGGAAAAGGCTACGATACCGAGGCATTCGATAATGTCGGCGACGCCATGGAAGAGTTGGAGATCAGATTCAACGAGAAAGAGAAGTG
>JAUMVS010000026.1 GCA_030530045.1 Phoenicibacter congonensis | reverse complement strand
AAATAAAGCGGCCACGAGAGCCGCTCTACTTTAGATTTATTCAGTTACAAAAACTTGGCTTACGCAGCCTGCTCTACTGTTTTAATAGCAGCCTCAAGCTTCTCGATGAATTCGTCAACATCAGCTTTAGTGATGATCAGCGGAGGCAAGAAACGCAGCGTTGAGTCGCCAACAGTTGCATTGATGATGAGGTTTTGCCCGGTCAGAGATTCCGCCACAACATCGTGAGCGCTGATTCCATCTTCAAGGTCAGCACCGAGCAGAAGACCGCGTCCGCGAACTTCCTTGATGCCTTCGACAGTCTCGAGCTTGTGACACATGTAATCGGAAACGAGCACAACGTTGCTCAAAACATCTTCGTCTTTGAGCTCGTCAAGAGTTGCGTTAATTGCAGCAATTGCGAGGCAGCTGCCACCGAAAGTTGTGCCATGATCGCCAGGTCCAAGGATTTCAGCAGCTCTGCCGCGTGCAGCACAGCAGCCGCAAGGGAAGCCACCGCCGATGCCCTTTGCCATCGTAACCATGTCAGGCACAACGCCCGCGAGTTGGAACGCGAAAGGAGCGCCGCTGCGGTAAATGCCGCTTTGTACCTCGTCAACAATCATAAATGCTTTATTTTCCTCGGTGAGTTTTCTCACAAGCTTCATGTAGGATTCCGAAATTGGATGCACGCCCGACTCACCCTGCACTGGCTCGAGAACCATCGCGGCAACTTGGTCGCCCCAAACGCGGAAAGTGTTCTCAAGCTCTTCCTCGTTGTTGGCCTCTACCTCGATAAACACTGGGGACAGAGGGAAAAGACCGTAATGGAAACGGTCTTGAGCAGTAGCAGCCAAAGTCTCCATTGTTCTGCCATGGAACGACTGCTTCAAAACGATAACTTTAGTGTGCGTACCGTCGTTTCCCTTTGATCTGTTGCCAGCAAAACCGGGGCTTTTGATGGCGCATTCGTTTGACTCAGCGCCGCTGTTTGTAAAAAACATCTTCCAATTATGAGGCTCTTCTGCACCAAAATTCAGAAGGTCGTTAATCTTTTTTGCAGCCTCACCACGGTTTTGAATGTAGAAGTAATTCGAAACGTGCATGAGTTGAGCGGCCTGATCTTGGATTGCCTTCACAACGTTTTTGTTGCAATGACCAAGGCTGCAAACTGCGATTCCTGAGAGAAAATCGAGGAACTCGTTGCCGTCGACATCATAGAGCCGCGCACCCTCACCGCGCACAAACTCGACTGGGTAGCGGCCAAAAGTTGGCAGCAAATAATTTTCTTCTAACGTTTTCTGTTCAGGGTCTAGTGCGTAAGTCATTTTTTCTCCCGTTAAAAATGAATCTGTTTATAGATATTTGTTTTCGAGCAAACGCGAAGCGAAGTGATCAACTTCTGCGTGATTAACCTCGGCAGCGTCGCCTGTGTTTGAAACGAGCGTTCCAATGCCGTCGTCGGTCAAAAGCTCAATCAAAAGCGCGTGCGCAGTCGTGCCATTGACGAACTGAACTGAAGGAACACCCTCATCCAGCGCATGCACGCAGCTCGTGAGCTTTGGAATCATGCCCTTCGAAATGTTCTCATCGTTTAGAAGCTCGCGCGCCTCATCGATGTTCATGTTTGCAATCAGCGAATCCTCATCAGGGAAATCTTTGTAGATTCCGTCAACATCGGAAATGAAGATGATTTTGTGAGCACCAATCGCGCCAGCAATGTGACCCGCAGCAATGTCGGCATTGACATTGAAAATTCCGCCATCGTCACCAAGCGCAATCGTTGAAACGACAGGAATGTAGTCGTCTTCAACAAGGTCGGTAATGAGGCCAGGGTTGACGCGCGTGACCTCGCCAATTCTGCCAAGTGCAGGGTCCTTCTGCTTTGCAATGAGCACGCCGCCATCGCAGCCGCTAACGCCAACGGCGATGTTTCCGTGCTGGTTCATTTCCCAAACGAGCTGCTGGTTAACCTCGCCCGTGAGAACTCGTCGCACAATTCGCATAGCATCTTCGGTCGTGACACGCTGGCCGTTTACGAATTCAACCTCAAGTCCTTCGGCCTCCATCTGCTTAGAAATTGCATTCCCGCCGCCGTGAACAATAACAGGCTTGACGCCGAGCATCTTGAGCATCAGCACGTCTTCCATGACGGCTTTGCGCAAGTCTTCGCTCACCATCGCCGCTCCGCCATATTTAACGACAATCGTTTTACCTGTGATTTCTTTGATCCAAGGCATTGCCTCGCTCAAAATTTTGCCGGCAAGAATTGAATTTCCGCCGCGCTTTGCGGAATTAGCAAACTTCATTTCATCTTCTTTCTAAAAAATTTAAGAACGATAATCCGCGTTAATTGAAATGTAGTCGTGCGTCAAATCGCAAGTCCAAATGACTGCATGGCCACCACCTTCGCCAAGGTTGCAATCGATGTCAATTTGCGTTTCTTCAAATCTTCGAAGCGCCTCGTCCTCATCAAAAGGAATTGGCAATCCATTGCGAAGAACAGGCATTTTCAAGAAGTCAATGTCTGTGTTTTCCTGTTTGAACTCGGCACCGCTTTTGCCAAGAGCTGCCGCAACGCGTCCCCAGTTTGCGTCGTGACCAGCGATTGCAGTTTTGACGAGTGGGGAATTTGCCACTGCGCGAGCAGCGACGAGTGCATCGGCGTCGTCTTTTGCGCCGTCAACAGTGACTTGCACAATTCGAGTTGCGCCTTCGCCGTCGACAGCGATTTTTTTCGCAAGCTCGATGCAAACGTAGTTGAGAGCTTCTTTAAATTCATCGCATGCTGGTGTTCCGAGCGCAATTTCTGCGCCTTTGCCACTCGACATGAAAATTGCAGTATCGTTTGTTGAAGTGTCGGAATCGACAGTCACGCAGTTAAAGCTGCGGTCCACTGCCGCCCTGAATAGTGTGGTCATCACGTCGTCGGCCAGCGGAACATCGGTCGTGATGACAGCAATCATCGTCGCCATGTTTGGCTGAATCATGCCGCTGCCTTTTACCATACCGCCGATGTGGAACTCACCGTCAAGACCAAGTTCACTGCCATCAATTTTTACAGCCACCTGCTTGTAGCGGGTGTCGGTCGTCATAATCGCACGTGCCGCATCAAGACCGCCCTCGGTGCTCAGCTTTTTGACAGCCACAGGAATGCCATCTTCAAATGGCTCAAGCGGAAGAGGCACACCAATCACGCCGGTTGAAGAAACTAGAACCTGAGAAGCGTCAATCCCAACGCCCTGCGCCACGAGTTCCGCCGACTTCTTCGCAACTTCGAGACCATCGGTTCCAGTTGCAGCGTTAGCGTTGCCAGAGTTAATCGCAATTGCCTGAATTGCAGCTACGCCGCATTTTCCGTCGACAGCATGGAGCTGCTCACGGTCAAAAATTACAGGTGCGGCGCAAAATTTATTCTGCGTGAATGTTCCTGTTGTTTTCGCAGGTTCATCTGCGACAACAAGCGCAAAATCGAGGCGTAGGGGGTTCTTCCTGAATCCCGCATGCACGCCTGCGGCTTTAAAACCAGCTGGAGCGGTGATCCCACCCTTCTCTACAATTTCAAAAGTCGCCATTTCTTTCTCCTAAAAATTTGCTCAAAAATAAGCTTTACAGTAGCAAAATTATAAAACTAAACAGGCAGCGCCACTTTATCAAGGCCCGCGTTTTCAGCGAACCCGAACACCAAGTTAGCGCATTGAACTGCCTGCCCAGCCGCGCCTTTCACAAGGTTGTCGATTGCAGCCACGGCAAT
Organism: Phoenicibacter congonensis; assembly: GCA_030530045.1. GTDB lineage: Bacteria > Actinomycetota > Coriobacteriia > Coriobacteriales > Eggerthellaceae > Phoenicibacter > Phoenicibacter congonensis_A. The sequence goes on along the minus strand of JAUMVS010000026.1, from coordinate 10,321 downwards.
TACAACTCCGCGCTCCTCGTTCACAGCCACGCCAATGTGCGCGAAGTTCGTTCCTGCGACGTTAGAAGTTTGAGGAAATTGCCCGAGAGGAAGCACTTTTACAAACTCGCTTCCTTCATAAAACTTTGCGTAACGCTCGTGAAGTTCCTCAGCGGAAAGCTGAACGTCGCCTTTGAGCTTCATCGTGACAGTCGACAAAATTCCACGATTTGCTGGCGCCAAATGTGGCGTGAAAACAACGTTAGTTCCCAAAATTTGTTCAATTTCAGGAGTGTGGCGGTGACTTGCGACGCCATAAACTGAATAGTTCTGCGCCACGTTTACATACATTGTCTTTGCCGCTGCTTTTTTGCCAGCGCCAGTGAGTCCCGAAATTGCATCGATTACAGGAGGCATGCAGTCGTCAAACCAGTCGCTAGACACGAAAGGCTTTGCTGCCAAAGAAGAAGCAGTGACGTAGCATCCCGCGCAGGCGACAACGACGTCTTCGCCAGCTTCCTGCTTTTGATGTGCGCGAGCCATGTCCTCAGGAAAAAGCTCAGGCAAGCCAAAGTCGCGGTTTTTCAAAAGTTCAAGTTCGGTGTGAGGAACGCCGTACCATTTTTCATAAACTTGAGGGTCTTCCAGGCGGAAGTCGGCAGAAAGGTCGATAACGCGAACGCCTTTTTCAACGAATTTTGGCGTAATCGAAAGCGATGCTTTGTGAGGCACTGCCAGAAAAACTGCATCTAGGTCGGCCGCAAGAACCTCGTCGGTCGTGGCAAACTTCATTTTGCCGGCTTCTGTTTGCGTGAACGCAGGGTAGAGCTCTTCTAGCGCCGTGCCTTCGTTTGAATCGGAAGCGATTGTCACCAGGTTAAACTCTGGGTGGTTTGCCAAAATTGCCACAGCTTGTATGCCTGCGTAGCCCGCAGCTCCAACTACTCCTACGTTTTTCATTTCTGCCTCTTCCTTAAAATTCAGTGCAATTGCAAATGCAAATTCGTTAGTTTTTCTTACATAATTCTAGTGCTAAAGCGCACGAGGGGAACAAGGCGCGCTACCAAAGACCAGGCTCAAGTCGCACGCGGTCGGTGAGGTTCACTGCCGCCGCAACAATCGCGACAATTCCGCCGGCACACGCGCTAATCACGTTTGCAACTTCAACCGAACTCGTTCCGAAAAAACTGGCGCCAACCGAGCCCGCCCCGAAAAGTGCAGGCATGATTGCGCTAATCAAAATCACGCAGAAGCAAACCATGCTTCCAACGACGTCAAACATTTTTGTGCCGCGCACGCAGAAAATCGAGAACACGAAAGCGGCGATGATCCAGCAAACAACCGCAATAAATGTCATGTGGTTTGTAAGCAAGCTAATGAGGTTTTCGGAAAGCTGGGCTGAGGCAATTGAGGGCGACGCAGGCAAAATCATGTTGCTAACGAAGTCCCAATTAAACACGCTTTTGCTGCCAAAGCTGCCCATCACGACTGCCTGTAATCCAATAAATGTGCTTGTGGCAGCGCTTCTCTTTGGGTTCAAAAGCGCTCCTGCAAGTGCAACTGCCGCTGGCGTCAAGCCAAACGCTCCCAGCAAAAGCGCCGAAAGTGCACAAAATGTAGCGCTCATGCTTTTCATGCCAATTTTTACCCACCAAAAACCAAACGACACGACAAGAATTGCCAGCGCTGCCCAGCTTTGGTTTACCGCCAGCAAGATAGCGAGCGCAAGATAGGGCACAAGAGATGCATGCTTCAAAAAGATAAAAACCACGACCGCGACAGCCGCAACCACAACATAAAAAACTACAGGCTGCCAGGTGAATATTCCAAATGTGTCAGAAACAGAAGGCCGCAAGTTAAACATCACGAATGCGCAAATAAACGCGGCGGCAATTCCAGAAACTGAGCGCCCGAAAATCTTTGCGCCACGCTCGCCAATTTGGTCTACGAATGCAGTTTTCATTTTTGCTTCTTGAATTAATTTCGAATCGAGATTGATTGTGGAAGTGTCGAGGTAGTTATCCTCGTTTCCATTAACAAGAACAGCGAGTTCCTTTTTGCCAACTGCCGCGTCACCCAGGTGCTTCTTGAGTTCGCTATTGAATTGGCGAACAGAAGCGTAACGATCCTCCCTGTCAGCCGAAAGCGCTTTGAACAGAACGTCATCGGTGTTCTCATCGAGGTTATCCCAACACACACTTGGCACCACGAGTTCCGAATTCGTCATGAAGCTTTCTGCTTCTTCGAGAGTTTTCGCAGCTGCAAAAGGGTTTGAACCCGTGAGCATTTCGTAGGTAATAATCGCAAGCGACCATTCATCGCTGCGCACGTCAAGCGGCTCTTTCCACATTTGCTCCATTGGCATATAGCCAATCGTGCCGGCTGCGGCCGAGCCCTCACCGTTCAGGTCCATGAGGGTCGCCAGCCCAAAATCGGCAACTTTCACATCGCCACCGCGACCAATCAAAATGTTGTCGGGCTTGATGTCTAAATGCAAAATGTTAGCCTTGTGAGCAGCCATGATTGCATTCGAGACGCTCTTGAAAACATGCGCGATTATGTCGAGGTCAATCTCATCTTTCAGAAAGCGCATCAGCTGCGTGAGCGTGATGCCTTCGACATATTCCTCGATGACATAAACAATGTCATCTTGAACCTGACAGTCGTAAATCATGACGATGTTCGGGTGTGTCAAACGCGCGGCAGCCTGCGCTTCGGTTAGCCCCGCGATGCGCTCTTGCGGCTCGCCTTCGCCAAGAGTACCGCCATCAATTGTCGCGAGTTCGACGGTCTTGATGGCAACTTCGCGCTTGAGTCGCGTGTCATAGGCATGCACGACCGTGCCGTAACCGCCGACCCCGGCAGTCTCAATCGGCTGATAGCGCCCAAGAATCATATCTTCAGAATTCACTGTCATCTGTTTCTAAATTGCCTAATTTCTAAACCCTAAAAACTGACGCTGCAATATCGTAAATGCGAAATTCACGTTCACTCGCCCTGTCGCAAATGCGACACTCGTAAATGCGCATCGCCAAATAAATTGCCTGTATAAAGCTAATATTTAGCGTAAAGAAGAAACTCTTTGTTGCCTTTCTTCTTTCCGCGAATTGGTGATTCAATCACATCTTGCACGGTAAAACCTTGCTCAGAAAGCGCAGCTTTTACTTCTGCAACTGTTCGCTCACGAACATCATCGTCGGCCACAAGACCGCCGACATTCTCCTCGTGGCTTGCCTCAAATTCAGGCTTAACAAGTGCCACTAACTCTGTTTTTTCTTCCGCTGGCTCATGCGCAAAACGCTTCAAAACTGGAGCTAGCGACGCTAGACCAATGAAGCTAACGTCAATCACAATCAAATCGAAAGGAGCACCGAGTTCTTGCGGGTCGGCCTTCTTAATGTTCGTTCGCTCAAAAACTGCACTTCGCTCGTTTTGGCGAACTTCCCATGCAAGCTGCCCATAATTGACGTCCACGCAGGCCACTCTTCCGGCACCTTCTTGCAAAAGACAATCAGAAAAGCCGCCAGTTGAAGATCCAATGTCGATGCAATTTTTACCCGCGACCTTCACGTCAAACGCATCAATTGCGCCTTTGAGCTTGATTCCGCCGCGAGAGACGTAGGCGCAAGTTACCTTCACTTCAATTCGCGCATCGGCGGGAACCATTTCGCTTGGAGTCGTGAGATAGGAGTCGTTGACCTTGACTTCCTTGGCAAGAATTTTGCGGTTCGCCTCGTCGAGCGACGCCGCAAAGCCGCGATCACATAACAACTTGTTTAAACGCTCTTTTGCCACCTTTTAATTCCCTGTTTAAGCGCCATTTTCTTTTAGTTGATTCTACCAAACTTAAGTTTGCTAAACTAATGCATGACAAGGAGGGTCTATGCCAGCAATCATTACCCATGACACTTTTGGGCGCGAAATATATTCAAAAATCACAAACGTAATCGGTCATTCGGAAGACGAGAAAAATGCGTTCTTACTTGGCTGCCAAGGCCCCGACGTTTTTTTCTACGGAGCAATTAACCCTCGCATTCCGCAGGCAAACAGCGTTGGCAAAAAGCTGCACCGAAGCTATTGCAGCGAATTCATTGCGGCCCTGGTGCTCGGCGTTTCGCGTGTTCACGAAGTGAATTCTGACGAGGAAGAAGAGTTTAAAGCTTCCGCGGAAGACATCGCGAGAGCCTATGTTCTCGGCTATCTCATGCACTTTGAACTCGACGCAAAAGTGCACCCTTTCGTTTTTTCGCAGCAATATTCCTACTGCGACGCAGGCGTTCCTGGTCTTAACCGCTCAAGCCAAAGTGAAGTGCACGTTGAAATTGAGTGCGAACTTGACGAGCTAGTACTCACGGTGAAGCGCGGAGAGACAATTGCTACGTTTGACCCATCGGTGCAAATTTTGAAAGGCAGCGACCGCGTGCTTGACATAATTAGTGCGCTTTACGACTTCGCGCTGCCAATTTCACACAAGATTAAGCCTGATAAAAGCATGTTCCGCTTGAGCACGAAGGCCTATCGCCAAGCCGAGCGCTGGCTCTATAGTTCAACGGGAGTGAAGCGCGACTGGATTGGTCGCTTCGAGCTGCTTTTCCGCCAGCATTCCTACCTTCGCGCGATGACGCACAAAAATGTTCGCATCTTTGAGAGCATTTTTGACAACCACGAGCACTACGAATGGCCCGACCCTTGGATTAAGGGCGAAAGCCACAGCGACTCGTTCTGGGAACTCTATGACGCCGCAATCGCTAGCGGCCTTGAGTCGACAAAAACGCTCGCGAACACAATCGACAACCTAGCTTCCGCAAAAGATGACCAGGAAGGCAGGCCTTCAATCGCCGAAGCAAAAAGCGAAATTCGCACAGCTTTCAAAACAGTTCTCGACATCACGGGGAACTTGAATTTCTATGGTTGTAACGAAAGCATCATCGACCCCGAAACAGGCAAACCTGACTTTCAGAAATAAATAAGACGAGAGTTTAACTGCGCCTGCTGGAGCGTCATTGGCACTTTATCGAGCAAGCTTTCAAAAAAACGCTGCGCTGCGGGTCTCTAAAGACAAATCGTCCCTAATACAACAGGCCGATTCCCAAAAACAAATTAAAAAAGCGGCTCATATTTAAGAGCCGCTTTCTTTTTTTAGCTTTATGTTTGCTTTGACTTTTTCTTTCAGCTCGCGTTTTGCGTAGAAAGCTTAATGAAGCGAAGCTTTCGCTTCCGTAAACTGCAAGTTAGAAGTAATTTAAGCCTCTTCTTTGCCTGTGAGGAACTGGTAGAGTCCTGCAGCAAATGCAGCGCCAACTAGTGGTGCCACGATGAAAACCCAAACTTGAGCAAGTGGAGTGCCGTTTCCAAAGAATGTCATGAAAAGAGCAGGCCCAAATGATCTTGCTGGGTTTACAGAAGTGCCTGTGAGAGCGATGCCGAAAAGGTGGACAAACACGAGCGTGAGACCAATGATGAGACCAGCGTATGCCGAAGTGTTCTCGTGGCCAGTAACGCCAAGAATTGTCATGACGAAAACGCATGTGAGAATTACCTCAACAACAAAAGCGCCGCCAAGGCTGATTCCAACTGAGCTTGCGTCGCCAAAGCCGTTGCAGCCAAGGCCTGCTGTTGCGATGTCAAGACCAGAGCTCTGCATGATGAAAACGAGAACTGCAGCTGCGAGAATGCCACCGATGAATTGAGCTACCCAGTAGGCAACCATTTCTTTAGCAGTCATTCTTTTTGCGAGGAAAACGCCAAGCGAAACGGCTGGGTTGATGTGGCAGCCAGAAATGTGGCCGATTGCAAATGCCATGCAAACGATTGAAAGGCCGAAGGCAAGCGCAATTCCAACGGTTCCAACAGCTTGACCAGCGATTGCAGCGGTGCCGCAGCCGAAAAGCGTGAGTGTGAAAGTGCCGAGCAGCTCTGCGCCGCACTTTCTCATGAGAGTGTTATCCATAACCACCTCCAAGATAGATTACCAACTTTCCCAATTTACTCCTTCTGCTGTACCACTAAAGTTGAGGCTGGCGCCTTATGTCATATAATGAAGAGCGCACTAAAAACGAGAAAAACAGGAGAGAGAATGTCTCAAAGAAACCCGATGAACGACCGCTACCAAGACGAAGATAGAAAAGGCGTCTCAAAGAAAAGCGCAGCTTCTGCAAAACCAAAATCAAGTGCAGCAAGCACTGTTCATGTGGAACCAACCAAAAAAACTGCAAAAGAGAAAAAACTTGAGCGCAAGCAGCGCGAACGCGAGCAAGCAGAAAAAGATAAATATTTGCAGGTGCCATACACGACGCCTGACACACCAGAATATGTAAAGTGGAAGCGCATTTGGTGGATTGGCCTGCTTGCGGCAGTCGTTCTCGTCGGCCTTTCATGGGTGTTGAGAAACGTTGAGCCTTCATGGCTTTCGCTTGCAGTTTTGATGCTCGCCTACGTCGCAATCATTTTTGCGTTCTGGGTTGATCTTTCCAAAATCAAAAAAATCAACAGAAAATGGCAAGAAGAGCAGGTCGAACTTGCTCGCAAAGCCAACAAAGGCAAGTCAAAGAAGCAAATCAAAGAAGAATATGAGGCTCGCGAGGCTGAGAAAAAACGCATCGCTCAAGAAAATGCCGAGAAGACTCTCATTGGCAAAATGAAAAAGAAAAGAGCTGAGAAAAAAGCCGCTAAAGCAGCAGAAACTTCAACGGAAGAGACCGAAGCAAATGAAGACGCTAAGGAGACTAAATAATGGGCAATTGTTTAATCGCACAAAGCGGTGGACCAACCGCAGTCATTAATGGCAGCCTTGCAGGCGTAATTCGCGCAAACCAACTTAACAAAAAGTTCGACAAGGTCCTTGGCGGAATTCACGGAATCGAAGGCGTTCTTCAAAACAAGCTTTTCGACCTCACTAACATTTCAGCTGACGAAGTGAACTTGCTTCGCCAGACTCCATCAAGTGCACTTGGCACATGCCGCTACAAATTGAAGCGTGACCAGGCAGAAGACTTCGAAACACTGAACAAAGTGCTTCAGGAAAACAACGTTGACGTCATGTTTTATGTTGGCGGAAACGACTCAATGGACACAGTTGATGCGCTGAGCGAATGGGCCGCAAAGCATGGCTCGAACACTCGCTTTGTTGGCATTCCAAAGACAGTTGATAACGACCTCGTTCCACCTGATCACTGCCCTGGTTTCCCAAGTGCAGCTAAATTTGCAAATCTCGTAACAAGAGCAACCGCTTTTGACTACGACGCCTACACCCGCCCAGAGGTTTTTGTTCTCGAGACAATGGGCCGCGATGCAGGCTGGCTTGCAGCAAGCTGCTGCATGTCGGGCGTAGTTGACCTGCTTGTTCTTCCTGAAATTGCATTCGACAAGCAAGCTTTCTTGAACGAAGTGCAAAAGCACATGGACGAGAAAAACAGCTGCTACATCGTCATTTCTGAAGGCGCTCGCGATGCAGAAGGCAACTACGTTGCTGCTGGCGAGAGCGCAAACGACGGCTTCGCACACGCTGTTCTTGGCGGAGCTGGTCTCGCACTCAAGCAAATGATTGTCGACGCAGGCGTTGCTCCTCGTGGCGTTGTTCAAGACCTTTCTCGCGCAGCACGTTCAAGCAACTTCGCAATGAGCAAGGTTGACTACGATGAGGCCTACGAGCTGGGACTTTCCGCTCACATGCATGCATGCGACGAAAGCTTCACGGCAAAAGTTGTTGGCGTAAAGCGCGGCGAAAACGCAAACGGAGAATATGCTGCTGAAATCTTTACCGACGACGCAAGCAAATTTGCAAACTTCGTAAAAGCTTTCCCAACCGACTGGGCAAAAGCAAACTACGCTGGCATCACTTCCGAGGCTGAGGATTATTTCGCCCCGCTAATCAAAGGCGAGCCAAAGCTTGAATGGGGCGATGATGGCCTGCTCAAAATGGTCAAACCTTTTAACCTGAGATAAAAAAATAACGGGATGTAGCTCAGTTTGGCAGAGCGCTGCGTTCGGGACGCAGAAGTCGCAGGTTCAAATCCTGTCATCCCGACCATTTTAGAAAGAGAAAACCGTGGCAATCAAAAGACCAGAAGGAACGTTTGACCTGTTCGGCGATGACATGGCGCAGTGGGAGCTTTTCCAGGCGTGCGCTAAAGACACGTTTGGCAGCGCTTCCTACGAGCTCATTCAAACACCAACATTTGAAAAAACTGAACTCTTTGTCAGAGGAATTGGCGAGACAACTGACGTTGTAAATAAAGAGATGTATTCTGCCCTTTCAGGCGGAAACATCGAGAAATTAAAGGCCGGCGAGCACATTCCTTCGAAGGCCCAAATGACGCTTCGCCCAGAAGGAACAGCTGGTGTTGTTCGTGCTGCAATCGAAAATGGGTGGATCGAGCAAGGCAGCCAGCCAGTTCGCATTTGGTATGCGGGGCCAATGTATCGCGCCGAGCGTCCACAAAAAGGACGCCAGCGCCAGTTCCACCAAATCGGAATTGAATGCCTTGGCAGCAACGACGCTGCTCTCGATGCTCAGGCAATTATTTTGATGATTAGCCTCTACGAGAAATTTGGCATCGATGTTTCAAAATGCACACTTCACCTGAACACTTTGGGCTGCGAAAAATGCCGCCCTGCCTACCGCGAAAAAGTTCGCGAACACATTCACGACCACGCAGAATGCATGTGCGAAACTTGCATGGAACGAGCTGACAAAAACCCACTTCGCGCGTTTGACTGCAAAGAAGAAAGCTGCAAGGCTGCAATGGACGATGCTCCAAGCATCGAAGATTACCTGTGCGAAGACTGCAAGGCCCACTTTGAGAAAGTAAAGGCCTACCTCGACGCAGCAGGTTGCAACTACACAATCGACAACCGCCTCGTTCGCGGTCTTGATTACTACACGAAGACAGTGTTCGAATGCACGTTTGATGACGGCCTTGGCGCACAAAACGCAATTGGCGGCGGCGGAAGATATGACAAACTCGCTGCCGAAATTGGTGGCCCAGACGTTCCAGGTCTTGGATTTGCTGTCGGCTTTGAACGCTGCCTGCTCGCTAAAAATGCAAGCAACATGGCTGAAGCGGAAGCAACTCGCGAGGGCGTGTTCATCATTCCGCTTGATGAGAATGCACGCGCATTTGCCGAGAAAATCTTCATCGTTAACAGCGGCTCTGTTGATGCAAAAATCGACATTGACCTGCGTTCCGCTGAAGCTGAGCAGTCAAATGTTCGCAGCCTGAAATCGCAGTTGAAGCTTGCTAACAAGAGCAATTCAAAACTTGCTTTAATTCTTGGCGAGACCGAAATGCAAGAGCAAGTTTTCACAGTGCGCAACCTCGAAACTCACGAAGATTCGCAAATTGCTTTTGCTGACGCAGAGGACAAGCTCGGCATCAAGGTTCCGCCTCTCGCTTAAGCCAAATGTAACCTTCCCGGTTTAAACTTCCGCGAAACGCACTTGATGCTGGCGAAAGACGTTAAACTAAACAAAGGCAAAAGATTTATTTAGCGGGAGAAAACATGGCCGAAGAAAAAACATACACAGTTGTTATCGTTGACGACCAGCCTTTAGTCCGCAGTGGCTACAAGGCGATCCTCTCGGTTTACGACGACATTGAGGTCGTTGGCGAAGCAACAAACGGAATCGAAGCAGTCGAGCAAGTCGAGCAGCTCCACCCCGACATCGCGCTCATGGACATTCGCATGACAAAGATGAACGGCATTGAGGCGACAAAGCGCATTGTCAGCAACCCTGAATGTCGCGGCACGAGAGTGCTCGTCATGACAACGTTTGACCTGGATGAATATGTCTTCGAGGCGCTAAAAGCTGGCGCCGGCGGGTTCCTTTTGAAAGACGCAGAACCAGAAGACATCGCAAACGCAATTCGCACAGTTGCCGACGGCAACGCTCTCATTCAGCCAAGCGTTATGCGTCGTCTCGTGAACAAATTCGTCAAAGCTGACCACACAAAAGAAAAGCCAGTCAAGCCAAAGAAGGGGCAGGAACTAGATGACCCACTGACCGACCGCGAACAGGAAATTCTCGAGCTTGTTGCACAAGGTCTTTCCAACAAGGAAATCGGCGAGAAGCTCTTCATTTCCCCAGCTACAGCGAAGACTCACCTCTCTCGCATTATGCAGAAAACAAACTGCCACTCACGTGCGCAGCTCGTTGTTTATTACAACAGCTAAGGTTAAATCGACATCGAACTAAAAGATAGCAGGTCCAAGCGGCCTGCTTTTTTAATTGTCGCCGCCCTGCATTTATTTTTTGTGTGCGAAAAATGGGGACGATGAGTTCGAGCTTGAAAAATGGGGACGATGAGTGATTTACGTTCCGCTTCTCTGACGAGAAGCGGGA